>JANNFJ010000086.1:0-1976 GCA_031379725.1 Calothrix sp. OTE_75_metabat_31 | reverse complement strand
TTGCTGGCGAGGTCAAAAACTTCGATCCACAGGCTTACATGGATCGTAAAGAAGCCAAGCGGATGGATCGATTTTCACAATTTGGGGTTTCGGCAGCAAAACAAGCACTTGCGGATGCCCAATTAGTTATCAATGACCTGAACGCAGAACAAATCGGTGTCATGATTGGTTCGGGTATTGGTGGCTTGAAAGTGATGGAAGAACAGCAAACAATCTACCTAAATCGAGGTCCCGACCGTTGCAGTCCGTTTATGGTGCCGATGATGATTGCGAATATGGCATCCGGTTTAGCCGCAATTCAAATCGGTGCAAAAGGTCCCAATTCTTGCCCGGTAACGGCTTGCGCCGCTGGTTCTAACGCCATTGGTGATGCATTTAGGTTGGTTCAAAACGGTTATGCTCAAGCGATGATTTGCGGCGGTGCTGAGGCTGCAATTACCCCCTTATCGATGGCTGGTTTTGCAGCATGTAAAGCGCTTTCCCTCCGCAATGACGACCCAAAGACTGCCAGCCGACCATTTGATAAAGATCGCGATGGTTTTGTCATGGGCGAAGGTTCGGGTATTTTAGTATTGGAAGAATTAGAACATGCCCGCAGCCGAGGCGCACGTATTTATGCGGAAGTTGTCGGCTATGGTATGACTTGTGATGCCCACCACATAACATCTCCACCGCCCGGTCACGAAGGTGCAGCCAGAGCAATGCGAATGGCGCTTAAAGATGCAAATATTACACCAGAAACGGTGAGCTACATCAATGCTCACGGTACAAGTACCCCCGCTAATGATTCGGCAGAAACTGCGGCGGTCAAAACTGTATTTGGTGAATATGCTCATAAATTAGCAGTAAGTTCGACCAAATCGATGACCGGACACCTGTTAGGTGGTTCCGGCGGTATTGAGGCAGTAGCTACTGTGCTGGCGATCGCAAACGATCGCGTTCCACCAACAATAAACCATTTCAGCACCGACCCCGATTGTTATCTAGATTACGTAGCGAATACGAGTCGAGAACTCAAAGTCGAAGTCGCACTGTCTAACTCCTTTGGCTTTGGCGGGCACAATGTCGCGCTAGTGTTTAAGAAGTATGTTTAAAGGGGGAAGGGAGTAGGAGGGGGAGACAAGAGGGATAAGAAGGACAAGGAAGCAATATTTCTCCCGCGTCTCCCCCGTCTCCCGCGTCTCCCCCCTTTCCCCCAAATCTAAAATCCCAAAAATTACGGCTTGTCCGTCAACAATAACAAATGGGATGATAAGAATAATTGCTTAGGAAAAATTTTATATAGATTTTTTCTAAGCAACAAAGCTAAAAGAGTGCTAACCCGTCATTTAAGAACAATTGTATTATGGCTGTCGCAACCCAAATCCTCGAAAACCAAACCCTCGAACAAATTTGTATTAACTCGATTCGCTTTTTAGCAATCGATGCTGTAGAGAAAGCGAAATCCGGACACCCAGGATTACCAATGGGTGCTGCGCCGATGGCGTTTGTGCTTTGGGATAAATTCATGCGGTATAACCCCAAAAATCCCAAATGGTTCAACCGCGATCGCTTCGTCCTCTCTGCTGGTCATGGCTCAATGTTGCAGTATGCGCTGCTTTATTTAGCAGGTTATGACAGCGTGTCGATTGAAGATATTAAGTCATTCCGGCAGTGGGAATCTAGAACTCCTGGACACCCAGAAAACTTTATGACCGCAGGTGTGGAAGTTACCACCGGACCATTAGGACAGGGTATTGCCAATGGTGTTGGTTTGGCAATGGCAGAAGCACATCTTGCCGCGAAATTCAATAAACCTGATGCAAAAATCGTTGACCACTACACCTATGTAATCGTGGGTGATGGTTGCAACATGGAAGGCGTTTCGGGTGAAGCTTGTTCTTTCGCGGGACACTTGGGATTGGGTAAGTTGATTGCCTTGTACGACGACAACCACATCTCAATTGATGGTTCCACCGATGTCGCATTTACCGAAG
>JANNFJ010000080.1:0-1908 GCA_031379725.1 Calothrix sp. OTE_75_metabat_31 | reverse complement strand
CTGCAAATTTCTCCATTCTTCGCAGTTTTGTAATTAACTTGTTTCGTCATAATGGTTTTGATTCTCTGACTAAAGCAATACGTCATTGTGCCCATAACATCCTATTGCTATTTTCCTTTTTAGAATGAAACAGCCCTGCTTTTTAAGGGGGATTTAGGGGGATCGGTTTTAGGAAAAAACCTTAACCGAGCAGTATTGAGGCAGAGCCTGGTAACAAGATATGGCAAGGCTTCTAACTTAAGTTGACACCAATGCCCCTTCCCCTACCATATCCCGGATAAGTTTGTATCAAAGCTTCCTCGATAGAACTATGAGAATTGAATGCATGAATCATTTGATGTGCTGGAGTTATACGTTTGGATAAGAGAATTCTTAGAGGTTCTAGAAGGTTAATATCGGGATCATCACCAAGGGCAATTTTAGCCGCTTCCAGGATTTGGAATGCGACTGCATAAATTTCTTCGTTATCAAATCCCCACTTTGCCGAAAGTTGATGCATTGCAGCATCGGGAACAATTGCCCGACCTGGTAAAGTATCATCGAGTGCAAGACCTTTCAACAAAGCTAACAATCCAGCGTAAATCGCAAAATTATCGCAACTATCGCAAGCTTTAAATTCAATCCGCCCTACTTCTGCTTTGATGCGAGCAATTTTGGTTAGTGCAGGAGTACTGGGAATAATTTGCTCTTTATCTTTGACATATACCCTAGTTGCAGCACGTCTTCCTGTGCGAATAAATGTCCGTACCGATAACCCCGACCACAATTTACCTTGATAAAAGGGAGAACTATAACTAAAAGGAACAATATAAGGACTGTAATAAGTTAATTTTTGACCAATATCAATTACACGTTCAAGAGGTAAATCCGCAATCGATATATTTAAATCGGGGCCGTAGGAAACCATATAGATATTAACGGTTTGCTCGTCGGGATAAGCTTGTAACTCGCTAATTTCATATGCATTTAATGGTGGTACTGGTTCGTATACTGTTTGATAAGGATTAAAGCTAATGAGAACGGGTGAAAGTTCAAATTTATTGGCAGCATCGCATAATAAGGCGAAACTTTCCTCAAGTTCTATAATCGCACCTTGAATACTCGAATGAATCGTAGTGCGAATTTCAATCCCCTTGGGAACGCATTCGACGAACTCCTCTGATTCCGAAAAACGTTCAAACCCTTCGATATACCATCTTTTTCTCCTAATTCCTGCATCCCCAATATGTAAAGATAAATAATCGTCAGCATATTCGGGTAAAGCTTCAATTATTTGATTGAAATCAGCGAATTTTGCCCGCGAAAAATCCACAAAATTTCTTGCACGGTCAACAAAAGCAACTTCGTGTTCGATGCCAAAAGAAAACATTATTTATACCCTTTATTACTTATAATTTTTACTACGGTTCATTTTGCACAATCAGCGTCAAGCAACAAAAATAGTACAGTACGCAAATGAATAATTTTTCACAACAAGTAATAAAGGCAACTCCAAAATTAAAGGTCTCTTGCAAAAGAGTAGCAAATAACTGATTGGCTTGTAGTTAGTTTAGATACATTACTTAATGTTTTGGAAGTTCCATCAGATCCCCGATTTCTCTAATAAGTCGGGAATCTAACCACCACGACACACCAAAATTAATAAAATAGTAATGTTTTGTGTTATTGCATCTAACTTATTAAATATCACTTAATCATAAAAATTCTCAATATATCAGAAATTAAAAAAATGTACCCGTATAACAATAGCTTTTTTGCTTTCCCCCCTCCCCGACTCGGTTCTACTTTTAAGTACAAGTTAATATAGACTAGGTAAACTTGAGGCTTAAGTTTATGATTAGTGCAGTAAAGTCTTCTTATAGCAGCGAACAAGTTTCAGCGTGGCTGCGTGGGTTACTAGCAATTGCT
>JANNFJ010000060.1:0-5294 GCA_031379725.1 Calothrix sp. OTE_75_metabat_31 | reverse complement strand
CGAGACCACATCCCCCATATAATATTGACTAATCACCGACCCGTCATTATAGCGTTGTAGCGGGACAATTTCAACGAATGGTACAGCCGAAATCACCACACCAGCAGCATGAACCCCAAAGGTTTTGTTTGTACCTTCAATTCGCATTGCCATATCTAGCCAATGACGAACATGTTCCTCGTTATCATATTTGTCTTTAAATTCTTGCGATGGTGTTTTTTCGGAAATCATCACTTTTAATTTCGTGGGTTTTCCTCGAACTACGGGAATTAATTTAGCCATTTTATCGGCTTCACCGTAAGGAATATTTAACACCCTAGCGACATCTTTGAGAACTGATTTCGATGTCAACCTGTTAAAAGTAATAATTTGAGCTACTCGTTCTTTTCCATATTTTTTAGTAACATACTCAATCACTGCATCGCGTTTTTCAATACAGAAATCGGTATCAATATCCGGCATGGACTTACGTTCTGGGTTGAGGAAACGCTCGAATAACAAGCCATGATGTACCGGGTCAATATTAGTAATACTCATCGCAAATGCAACCAGAGAACCCGCTGCCGAACCGCGACCGGGACCGACGGGTATTTTGTTATCACGGGCAAATTTGATATAATCCCATACGATTAAAAAGTATGCCGAAAAACCCATTTTCTGAAGCATTTTTAGTTCGTATTCGAGCCGTTCTTTATAGACTGGTTCGAGTTCATTCCTACTTTTACATTTCAGCTTTTCGAGAAGACCTAACCATGCGACTTCTTCGACAAATGTTTCGGGTGTATGACCGGAAGGTATGGGGTAATTGGGAATACGAGGTTCCCCAAGAATATCATATGGTTCGACTTTATCAGCGATTTCTTCAGTAGTATTTATTGCTGCTTCGATAACATCATCGGTTAAATGGTCGCGGAATAATTGCCGCATCTCGTCAGCGGATTTTAAATATTCATTGCCGCTGTAGCGCATTCGATTATCTTCGACGATTAATTTACCTGTTTGAATGCATAATAATGCGTCATGTGCTTCGACATCGTAACAGGAAATAAAGTGCGAATCATTAGTCGCAATGACCTTTATTCCCAGTTCTTTAGCAATTCTAACAATTTCAACGTTAACAATTCGGTCTTCTTGCAAACCGTGGTCTTGAATTTCTAAATAATAGTCGTCACCAAATACATCTTTGTACCATTGTGCAACTTTTCGAGCCGCATCGGGTCTACCACTCATAATTGCTTGGGGAATTTCTCCTCCCAAACAAGCGCTGGTGACGATTAAATCTTCGTGATATTGTTTGAGTAAATCCTTATTAATACAAGGACGCGAAAATATACCTTTACCTTGCACACCTTCGAGGTGCGAAATCGATGTTAATTTTACTAAATTTTTATAACCGTTGTTATTTTTGGCTAAAACGACTTGGTGATATTTAGGACGACGTTCTTGTTTGGTAATATCACCGTTGATGATATACATTTCATTGCCAATAATCGCTTTAATATTTTTAATGCGACAGATTTTAATTAATTCGATAGCACCATACATTACACCGTGGTCGGTGAGTGCGATCGCTTTCATTTCCAACTCAATGGCACGGTCAATCAATTCCGGTAACTGACTCGCACCATCCAATAAGCTGTAATCACTGTGAATATGTAAAGGTACAAAGGACATATTTCTAACACATTTTTGTTATATTGTCAACCCCGCACTGATGCTAGGTTAGGTTATTCAGTATATATAACAATTACCCGCTTTGCCGCTAAATTATTTTAAGCAACCCTCCTAATTTGATAATTCACGCTGGGTACAACAGGGAACAACGGGTAGTGAGGCAACTTTAGCTAAATTTACCTGTCGTAGCAAATCATTCCAAGTGAGTGCGATCGCTTTGTCCTTTTTGCTGCCCATATTGACTCCCAGAGTTGTCAAAGCATCAAACCAGATACCATTCTTAGCGTAAACACTTGCTTGGGAGACAGGTGTCTTGGCAGTTGCTAGCTGACTACTCAGCATTGCAGAGATAGGGACTCGTTGAATGCTGCCCTGAACAGTCCCCGGTTTATCTTCAACAGTTTTAAAATCGCAGTAAATAGAGAAAGACCAACTGTAGGATTGACCAATTTGCAGGGGTGACACTTTTTTCGGTAAAGCAAAACTAACAATACCCTGCGATATTTCCGAAGACTCTAGCATCCTTTTGTAAACTTCTTTACCAAGCTCATCGCGTAATACAAACGCGATCGCGTCTTTGGTTGTTAAATTCCTGGGTAAGCCAAACCAAAAAGTCGGACGTTCGGCTACAGTTAATCCCCAATTTGACTCACCATTAGGGAATTTTGTCAATGGTACAAGTGCTGTTGGTTCGCAGCCACGACTACCTCCTCCTTGCGCTCTACCTGTAGGTTCACCCCGGTTTGGCGGTGGTGGTGGTGGGTTAAAATTTATTGATGTTGAATTAGGGACTTGAGCAATTATTTGTTCCCCCTGATTTAGGGAACAACTAGCAATAAGTGCGAATATGGTCGCAACATTGATTATTTGGATGGAAAATTGTGATTGAGTCATATTTATAATTCTTTTGGCTGATTAATAGTCCGACTAGCGGTCACGCAGCCACCTGCGAGCAGAAACGCAACAGAACTCATCAATACTTCTTCTCCAAGAGAAACACTAGCCAATTCCGGGAAGAATCTTGGTAGTAAAGCCCCAGTTAAGGCTCCACCACCGAAGTATATTCCCAGTGCTAAACCAGCCCTTTGGGAAGATACCAGGGATAATGCAAAGGGAATTGAGCCGTTAGTTATCAAGCTAAAGCTAATAGCACCCATGACAACAAAAGGTAATTTTGCCCCAGCTAGTAACATACACATCATCAATATCGAGATAGCACAGATACTCCAAACTATTGCTTTGCGGTTGCCAATTTTACTAGCGAATACTCCTGCGGGTAAAGCAGCGAATGCCAGCGAGAGGCTAATAAAAAATATCATGCCATCAACATTGTCGGTATTTAACTCGATTTTGAGTAGCTTCCCCAAAACATCCATCAGCAACCGGGAACCCCAAGCTATTCCGAAACCAGTTCCAAAAAGTAAAGTTAATGCCCGTAATAATTGTTCTGGTACATCCAGTGTTTCTACTGTCGAGTTGACGGGTTGCTCTGGAGGATTGACAAATCGCAAAACAAAAGCAGCACTCAGTAAAACAAAAGAACCGAAACTAAAGGTAAAAACTGCCCCTAAACTGAGTAAAAAATTGTTACTAATTGGTCGAAACGCATTAATTATACCCGCCACCAAAGTCAGTAAACTAGCTGCTGTCGGTAATTCTGGCTTTGCAGCACATATTCCGAGTAGTGCGATCGCTGGACTACGAAACACCGTCATAGCCAAAGCCCAGCTAACCACAACAAACAGAAAAATCCACCTAGTAGATTCCGAAGGCTGGAGAAAGATAACTATCGACGGAATCGCAATAAATAAGGCCGATGAGAGAATCACACCTGCGGAAATAAACGGAAAGCGATTGGCAGTCCAACCCTTAGCTTGATCTGAAAGTCCACCCATTAAAGGTTCCATTACTACAGCCAAGGCATTTTCAACAACCAGCAAGCCAATTGCTAAATCCCGTGAAAAGCCGATTTCGACTAGAAGCTGTGGTAAGTAAAAGTTATAAATCACCCAACAAAGGGTAATTGCACCCTGGATTCCAGCTATACCTCCAACTTGTAGCCACAAAATTCGATTCTTGTTAGTTTCCGTAGGTCTTACCATGCGTCGCATCTAACCAGTCGCATCTTTCTTATTTAACTATAGATAGTGAGTGCCGCTTTGCTTAATTTGTAATTCGTAACTCCTTTTTACATTTGAGGAATCTCCTTCGTAAGGGAACACCGGAACATAAATTATCTCTCCAAAATTAACCAGTAGGGTAGCTCGCAATACTGCAAGGGATAGAAATTGATCCCCCCAACCCCCCTTAAAAAGGGGGGCTAAAGGCCTTATAAAGTCCCCCAATGAATGCGGGGGATTTAGGGGGATCGATTTTAGGAAAAAACCAAAACCTACGCAGTATTGGGGTAGCTCGTGCTTGCGCCCTCATAATGGGATAATTTTTTAATTGAAAGTCTCTACTGTCTTTAAAAATTTACACGTTAATTTTTTTTGTTTTATGCAGCATTAAGGTCAGGAACTGCAAATTTATTTTGTAGTCTGGATAGTGTAAAAGTGTGCTGAAATAAATATGAACAAAATTAAGTTAACTCTATTGGCTTTCCTGGCAGTTATTTCCGTAATCAGACTGTACAAACTAAAAAATCATCAACACTCACTGCAAGCGATTCCTCCACCATCAGTATCTAGTAAACTTCCTGTCTCCCGTCTAAAACCCGAAGTCCTCAAACAATTTCTCGATAATCAAGATATAAACTCTGCAATTAAACACGTCGAATTAGGCTGGAAGCAGCAGTATGAAGAATATCTCCAAGGGAAACTTCCTAGTAATCAATTTGTCGAAGCCAAAGAAATTAGTCTGATTTTGGATAAAACCTACAAAAAAACTGGTAAAAAAACAGCCCTGATTTATGCGGTTCCTACTCCTAATCACCTTGAGTTAATTTTGGTTACACCCGGAAAACCGCCTATTCATAAGCGTATTACCGCAGCGAAAAAAGATATTTTGTTATCAAAAGTAAGTAAATTCCGCAAAAGCATTGTCAATAGTAATTCTCAACCCCAGGAATATCTGGGTGATGCGAAACAACTACACGAATGGATGGTAGCTCCCTTAGAAGGAGCATTGCAAGCCCAAGGAATTGACAATTTGATATTTTGTTTAGGTTCTGGGTTGCGGACTGTTCCCTTAGCTGCAATCCATAATGGCAAACAATTTTTAGTTGAAAAATATAGCTTGGGAATTATTCCAGCGTTTAATTTGCTAGATTATCAACCCGCTAGCATCACCCAAACCCAAGTTTTGGCAATGGGAGCATCAGAATTCAAAAATCAATCTTCTTTACCTGCTGTCCCCGTTGAAATCAGCACCATAACAGCTAACCCTTGGCAAGGTAAATCTTTGCTAAATCAGGAATTTACTTTAGCAAACCTCAAGGCACAACGGGCTATTTATCCATTTGGAATTGTGCATTTAGCTACCCATGCGGAATTTTCCCCCGGTTCGGTGGAGAATTCTTATATCCAGTTTTGGGATGCACAAGTTCGGTTGAATGAACTCAAGACTTTGGAATTGTCCAAACCCCCAGTACAATTACTAGTATTGAGTGCTTGCCGTAC
>JANNFJ010001422.1:0-4989 GCA_031379725.1 Calothrix sp. OTE_75_metabat_31 | reverse complement strand
GACTGGAATTAGGAGATGTAGAGGCGCGATATATCGTGTCTGTACTGGAGTTAGGAATAGTCGATTTAGATTTATCCCCTTTGCCTTTGCCTTTACTTTTACCCCTCCCCCAATAAAGTAGTAGTGAAAATATGGGTACGAGTAGTAAAGGTAAAGTAACTTGATGGGGTAATTGTTGCCAATAGAAAGTCCATGCAGCGATAGTATTTAGAGGTGCATCACCTTCTGCGATCGCAGCATCAACAGTGGCACGTTTTCCGGATGTGAGTACAGTTAACCAATTGGTGCGATACCAAGGGGCAAATACCCAGCTAGATACCCACAAACCAGCGATTAATTGGACTAATTTGATAAATTTACGTTTCCATATCGTACCAAATCCCACCCAAAGTATCGGTATAACTAAGAATAATATTGAAGTTTGTTTGACTAATAATGCTAAACCTAGCGATATTCCAAATAAAACAGCGAAAAACCAACTTTGGACAGAAAACCGAAAATTTTGGGATTTATGATTCGTGAATTCCCAAGCTGTCAGACAAAAAAAACTGAACGTCACAGCAGTTGCCAGGGGATAATCTAGGAGAAATTCAATTCTGAGTCGGTAAAGTCCTGGTAATACTTGACACAATGCTGCTGCCCAAAGTCCGATACTGTTGCTAAATAAAATTTTGCCTAAACCGTATACAGAACCAATCAGCAGCGCATTAAATAATGGCATTACCAGTAATGCTTGGTCATGTCCGGTGCCCAATAGACCTTGAATTTCACCAGATACAATATAAGTTAGAGGTGGAATTTTAGAAGATAATAACCATAGGCTTTGCCACCATTCACTATTATTCCATTGGGGACGTTGTAAAGCTTTCCAATAATTTAAAGTCCCCGTCAGATAATCAGCTTCATCCCATCCTGGTGTAGAGTGGTCGAGAGACAGCCAAATGCGATCGCATAGCAAACTCGCTATCCAAATTAGTACAAGTATCGCTAAATTTTTGGAAAAAGAAGGAATACGCAAGGGAAGGGGAGGGGTAAAGGGTAAGGGGAAGGGAAGAGGGGGAGGAAGGGGAGGAAGTAGGATTGATAACTCTTATAGCAATTCCCAACCAGGTGAGGTACATATGTAGGGGCGCAAGGCATTGCGCCCTTATCTTGGTGTAAAATCGCTGTACCTGGTGTAGGTTGAGAAACGCTATAACTCCTAACTCCTAACTTTTAACTCCTAACTCCTACCTCATAACTTTCTTCATTTTCACATGCCGAATGCCAGCTTCTTCAAAGACCTCACCTTCTTGTTCAAAACCTAATGAAGAGTGCAAACCTTTGATATATTCTTGAGCGTGAATTACAACTTCTGGTATATTTTTACTCTTAATAATAGACAATGCTTCTGACATTAACTGCTTGCCAGCACCGTAACCACGTGCTATTTTTAACACTGCTAACCGTTCAATTTTTGCTGTTTTCTCATCCAATTTTCTCACCCTGACAGTTCCAATACAGTCCCCATTTAACGACGCAATTAATAATACGGAAGTTTCATCCTTTCCATCAAAGTCTAAATTAGGGTCAACACCTTGTTCTTCTTGAAAGACAGTTTTCCTGATTTCTTGAATTGCTTCCAACTCTTGGGGGGAACTTGCGACTTTGATTGAAATGCTACTCATTCAACTTCTCCTCTGATTCACCCACAAAATTATGACACCTGTTTTAATATTAGTTAACAAATGCCTATAAAACCTCAGTTAGAATTTAATTGGGTAGTTCCTGTAGCTGGAGATGGTTTTTACTTAGGATTACCAACTTGGGAACGTCCACCGGAACTTGAGTATGTGGTTGAGATATTTAAAGCTGCGGAAAAATTTGGTTTTAAGCAGTTACTCATCGGCATGGGTTTTACTAACCATACCTTAGAAGCTTGGACTTTAGCAACTGCAGTACTCGCACAGACTACCCATGCTACTGCAATGGTAGCAGTTCGTCCGGGGTTTTTTTCTGCTCCTGTTTTCGCAAAAATGGCAGTTACTTTAGACCGGATTAGTCGAGGTCGTCTCTCCCTAAATATTGTCACAGGGGGTAAACCGACCGAACAAGCAATGTATGGTGATTATTTAGACCACGATTCCCGCTACCGTCGGACTCGTGAGTTTATGCAGGTTTGCCGTCAATTATGGTCGAGTAATATAGCTTTTGATTTTGATGGTGAGTTTTATAAGTTGCGGCAAACCAAATTAGAAAGTTTACCTTTACAACCGGGTAGACCTCTATTTTACTTTGGTGGTGCAAGTCAAATGGCTCAAGAAGTGGGTGCAGAATTTGCTGATGTATATTTAATGTGGGGAGAAACACGCAATCAAGTCGATGAAAGAATTCGGGAAATGCGTAATTTGGTTCAAGCTTGCGGTCGAGAAAAGTTAGTGCGTTACGGGTTAAGGATTAATATTATTGCTCGTTCTACGGAGGTGGAAGCAAGGGAAACGGCAAAAGAAATGTTGAGTAAAGTTAATTTGGATGTATTCAAGAAAGCAAGAGAAACTGAATTTCCAAATACAAAACGTGAAAGTGTAGGGCAAAGTCGCCAGTGGGAATTACGGGGACAAGCTGATGATGAATGGTATATAGAACCGCATTTATGGGCAGGTGTTTCTGTCGTGCGTAGCGGTGCGGGAATGGCTATTGTTGGTAGTTACCAGCAGGTTGCTGAGTATATTTTGAAGTATATTAAGTTGGGGATTACTGTTTTTATTCTCTCAGGATATCCGCATTTAGAAGAATGCGAAAATGTGGGGAGAAATGTTTTACCGCTAGTCAGAGAAGCATATTTAGACTTTAGATTTTAAATCCCCGACTTCTTAAAGAAGTCGGGGATTTGGACACCACGAAGAAACTCTATTTTGTTTGACTATGGTAATAAAAGCCATATCTCAATCTCTTCTTATATTAATTCTGTGTTCTTTGCGTCTCTGTGGTCAATTCTCTGTATTTATTTTTCACAAATAAAATCAGACTGTCATAGAAGAATATTTATTTCAATTAACCACATCACAGAGTTCACAGAGGAAGAGTAAAGAGAGAGAAAATAAATCAGGTAGCTTGCTTCTATATTTTTTAGAAAGTCGGGTATTTTATATTTAAACTTGCTAAATCGGTTGCTATTTGTAAAACTAACCTATCTTGAAAGTGATTTCCGATAATTTGTAAACCAATTGGTAAACCTTGTTTATTTACTCCGCAAGGTATAGAAATCGCAGGTAGACCTAAATAACTAAAAGGTACAACAAATTGCCGACTTAATTGATATATAGTTGAATGAATTGGAATCAAAGGTGCTGTAGTTGGAGTTGTGGGAGTAATTATTGCATCAACTCGTTCAAATATAGTTTGGAATCGATTAATTTCTTCTTGTCTTTCTTTTTGTGCATTACAATAACTTTGATGTGAAATTACTATTCCTTTTTTCAAATCATTTTTGACCTTATCGCCGAAAATATGCGGGTTTTTCTGATATTCAATTCCTAGCACTTGGCTAAATTCGTAAAGTGCGATGGTTGAATAGTTTGTCGTATCAAATCGATTCAAAAATTCATTTTCTAGCGTAATAACTTCGATTTGATTTTGCTTGCATAAAGATAATACATTATAAATTGCTGTAGCTACTTCTGTATCAACTCCCATCCATGTGTAATTAGCAATTATCCCCAAACGATAGGAACTTTGAGGTATATCAGGGAGGGAAGGAATAATGGCATTAAATAGTACTTTTGTATCGGCAACTGTGGAAGTGATCGCACCAATTGTATCAAAGCTGGATGCGCGAGGAAAAACTCCTTTGGTACTTATTAAAGCTTGTGTAGGTCGCATCCCCACTACACCCGACCAACTAGCAGGAATGCGAATCGAACCTCCGGTATCAGTACCAATTCCACCTAAACACATATTTGCTGCAACTGCTGTTGCTGTACCACTTGATGAACCTCCGGGGGAGTAGTTCGGATTTATGGCATTACGAACGTTACCGTAAAAGCGATTATTTCCGGTAATATCGGCGGCAAATTCGCTTAAGTTGGTTTTACCTAGTATAATCGCACCTGAGAAAGTTAATTTTGCGACTATATCCGCATCTTTGGGGGGTATGCGATCGCCGAAGGCGGCAGCTTCCGCATCGCAATATAATTCCGATCCGACGGTGGTTAATATATTAGCTGTATCAATGTTATCTTTTATTACGATTGGAATTCCGTGTAATGTACCTCTATATTTACCTGCTTTAAGTTCGTCATCAAGTTTTTGCGCGGTACAAAGTGCTAATGCGTCTGTAATGGTTATAAATACGTTTAATGTGGGATTTAATTGGTGGATTCTGTCTAAATAATGTTGGGTTAAGCTTTGCGATGATAGTAAACCTTGTTGGAGTAATTTACTAGCTTCGACAATGGTTTGAGGTAATTTTTGTTGCATTTTCAGGGAATAGGGATTTGTAAAAAATATTTTTTTACGAACCACAGAGGCACGGAGAACACGGAGTAAGAGTTGGGAGTGAGGATTTGTTATAAACGTTAGTTTGTAATTGAGACAAATTTTACTTGTATAAATTATTTTATGATTTTCAACGTTTTTAAAAGCCGCATTCCCCCTATTGATATTCCTGTCACTTGGTTAGTAGGTTATGGTTCGATAAATTTATCGAATCAAGATGTATCGTGGCACGATGATAAAGTAACTATTATTGCACCTCATCGTACCGTTGCATTCAGTAACAACCAGCGATTTGTCGCAGTTGGGGATGTTTGGTTGAGTAATCGGGGGGAGTTACACAAAGGTGAAGATAGTAGGAATAGCGATATTCAATTAATTGTACAGCTTTGGGAAAAGCGGGGTGTGGAGTCGCTGAAGTTACTCGAAGGAATGTTTTGGCTGGTTGTTTGGGACAGGGAAAAAAAAGTTTTAAAATTGGTCAGGGATATAACAGGTTAGCGGACGCGATATTAT
>JANNFJ010001411.1:0-7735 GCA_031379725.1 Calothrix sp. OTE_75_metabat_31 | reverse complement strand
GGCAATTTATTAGTACCAATTGTCGCCCATATTGTCACAAATTTACTTTCAAGTTATTTGTGGAAAACAAAACAATTTTGAATTGATAGTGGACAATTGTAGGGGCACGATACATCGTGCCCTTGTGACGTGGGTAAAACGAAAAATCTGACCCAACATTAGCCAGACCAGCATCTTTAGAGAAGTCGTAGGGGCACAATATACCAGGGCACGATATATCGTGCCCCTACGGTAATTCAAAATTTTAAAAGTTGATTTTGCACAGCAAGCGAAATTGCAGGGGGTAAAATCCGGTGTTCCTCAATTTGAATTCGAGCATGAAGTGTTTCTTCGGTATCATCTGGTAATATCGGTACTGCAGCTTGCATCAAAATAAAACCGCTGTCTACTTCTAAACTAACTAAATGTACCGTACATCCAGTTATTTTTACGCCACTTACTAATGCTTGTTCGATTGCTTTCGCCCCTTTAAAGCTTGGTAATAAACTCGGATGAATGTTGATTATTTTATCAGGGAAAGCATCGATGAGTACAGGTGTAACTATTCGCATCCATCCTGCCATTATTACCAATTCTACATTGAATTGTTGTAATGTTTGGGCAATTTTAGCATCCAATTCTTCGCGTTTTTCGTAGTCGCGGTGATTTAATAAAATTGCTGGAACATGGCAATTTTTAGCCCTGACTGCTGCATAAGCATCAGGATTATTGTAAATTAAAACTTGAATTTGGGCATTGAGTTGTCCATTTTGGATTTCTTGGGCAATTGCTTCAAAATTACTACCATTCCCTGAAGCCAAAATTCCTAGCTTTACGGTCGTGCCTTGACAAAATACATTATTACCAATACTTGGAGAAATTAGACTGGAACTGGAATCTGTATGAAGCATCATAGCAACATTAAAAAACGTGAAAATCTACAATAAAAGAATTTTACTGTGCATTTGCATCAAAAATATCTGAATTTTTTAATGTAAATTTTCAGGAAATTATTTATCGGCATTTTACTATTAGTACTCAGCCATACAAAGGATAAGATGATTAAGGTGCTAAAATAACTAACTTCTTATAAAAATTGGGTATCTGGTAGTCTATCAAAGTTTGTGTGAGGGACTACTGGTCTATGTCATTAATGGGATATAGAGACATTACATGTAACGTCTCTACAATGGTTTTAACGTTTGTTTAAATAAAAAATTCGTGACATAGACCACTGCTAAAAATGCTGGTTATAGTCAGGACTGCCCAAAGGCAGAGAAGATTTGAAATTGCTCAATCAATAAAGCAATTTTTCTACACTTGAAGTAAGACGACATGTCTTTTGACATCTTTCTCAATACGACTTAATCTCAACAACAGCTTTTATTCTATTGATGGTTGTGAGGTTTAAGTGAAAAATAATTTATTTTTATTTCCGTTGTCTACCCTTAGTTTATTAATTGCACTTCCTGCATTTGCAAATGAAACTCAGATTCACCAGCAAGCTGCTATTAAAACTTCACCTGAATCAAATCTTATTAATATTAGTGAAGTTAATTTACCTTCTACAGATGCAAAATTACTAACTCAACAACCACCTTCAAGCCAACCCCAAGAGGAAAAAAAGACTGAACCAGCACCAGAAAACCTGACCCCAAACGATGATTCGGATATTAATCTAGAAGTCGTTGGAGAAAAAGACACCCTACCTCAATCAACACCAACATACGTTATTGAAAAAGAAGAAATTGAAAAACAAGGTGCGACAAGTGTAGCCGATGTTTTAAAACGAATGCCGGGATTTGTTATCAATAACGTCGGACATGGTGCTGATATTCATACAGGAACATACTATCGTGGTGCCTCTATCAATCAGACTGTTATTTTGATTAATGGTAGACCAATTAATACTAATATCAATACCTATCATGGTGCTACCGATTTAAATAGCATTCCTGTAGAAGCAATTGATAGAGTCGAACTATATAGCGGTACTGCAACAACTTTGTATGGTTCCTCTGGTTTTGGAGGAGTTGTTAACATCATCACCAAACAAGGTAACACGACTCCTAAATTTAATGCTGCTGCAGAATTTGGTTCGTTAAACTTAAATAACCAACAAGCAAGCTTTAGCGGTGGTCGTGAAAATGTCAGATACAATTTAAGCTTTGAACGTTTGTTTATTGACAACCGCTATAAAGTTCCCGTTGGTGCAGCAAACCGTGATACTAGTGGTAATTTATTCAACGCTGATACAGCAACTAGTACCTATTTTGGTAGTGTTGCTGTCGATTTGGATAAGAAAAATACCGTTAATTTGGATGTGAAAACCCTCAGTAGCCGTCGAGGTTTGATATACTTTGGTTTTCCACTTCAAAAAGATAGATTAGACCATGATGGATTGGATATAGGTCTATCTTGGAAATCACAACTTGCCCAAGGTTCTAACCTAACAACTACTGTTGGTTATAACAAAGATTACTTTAATACTTACGGTCCGAGTGGGAACTTTTATCGCACGGGGACATTAGACACTCAGCAATTTACAACCAGAGTCGAACATGAATGGCAAATCGTTCCCCAAAATAAACTTCGTTGGGGTTTAGATTTAAAAAATACCGACTTAAAGAGTCAAGCACAAAGTACTGTCCCCAATCGAATTGCTTTGAATGATGCCGAAGACCGCAGCTTGCTGAATACAGCATTATTTGCTGTTAATACTTTTAATATTAGCGATGCTTTTACAGTCGATTTAGGGTTAAGACAAAGCTTTGATTCGCAGTTTGGCAATTATCTTAATCCGAGTGCAGGTTTCCGATATGCTTTTACCCCTAATATAGCCGTACGTGGAAGTTGGGCAGGAGGACAGCGCAACCCTGGCTTAGACCAGCTATATACATACGATACAGTACATGGTTGGTTACCAAACCCCAATTTAAAACCAGAAACTGGTTCTTCTTGGACTGCGGGAGTTGATGTTAACTTAACTAAAAATATTGCAGGGCAATTTACTTATTTTGGTAGCAGTTTAGAAAATAGCTTATCGGTTATTCAAGGACAATGGCAAAATGTTGGCTTAGTCGATACTAATGGTTTTGAAGCTGCGTTACGGTGGAAAGTTGCTCGCAATTGGTCAACTTTTGTTAACTATACTTATACCGATGCAAAAATCCAAACTGGTGCTGATAAAGGTTTACAATCAGGTTTAATTCCTTTCTCGTTACTACAAGCTGGGATTGGTTACGAAAAAGATGGATGGCAAGCAAATTTGTATACTACTTACAATAGTGGTTCCCGTCGAGCTTTCTTTACCAATCCTGGTGATAAAAATACAGATTTCGCACCGTCTTACTTGAATTTGGATTTAAGTGGGAGAGTACCTCTAAGTAAAAATTTGGGGCTAACTGTTTACTTAGAAAATCTACTCGGAGAACAGTACGAACGAGTCAACCGAATTTATAGTCCTGGATTTACTTTCCGTGTTGGTTTGAGTTCTAGTATTTAATTAGTATTACGTGAAAAACAGATATGGAGGGGTTACTAGATCCCCGACCTCTTAATGGATACTACTGACAAATAAGGGTCATATTTTTAGATAGGCCGAAATGACCGTAGGGGCAGTTAGGCATCGTGCCCCTACATCCCGTGGGATAGTAAAAAATAATTATGCGAAGGGTGATATTTTTAGATAGGCAGAAATGACCGTAGGGGAACGATATATCGTGCCCCTACATCCCGTGGGATAGCAAAAAATAATTATGCGAGGGGTCATATTTTTAGATAGGCAGAAATGACCGTAGGGGAACGATATATCGTGCCTTGATATATCATCGTGCCCTAATAGACATCTGGTAGAAATTAATTATGCGTTGTCCGAAAGCTTTAGTAGGGGCGCAAGGCATTGCGCCCTTATTTCATTTTTGGAGATGTCTAATACATCAGTTATTTACGATTTGTACTATCAAGCAACACAGTACCGCTAGGTAATTCTGTACTATCGGAAATTTTTTCAAAAATAGAGCCAGAATTGGAAAATTTACTCGGTCTTGGTTTCCCAGGGTCAGTACCTTCTAACTGCATCCGCATTTTACCATCAGCGGTAAATTCAAAAATCGTTTGTACGGGTTGATTTTGATTAGGAAGATAAACATCAAGATGGATTGGTTGCTGTACCGTATTTATTGCATAGCGTATTTCTACTGCTTGACGTTGATTCTTTCCATCGGGTTGCGACAAAATAAAAAGCTTGCCATTTGGGGTAAAAAGAAAAGTCAGTGAAATCTTTTGCGCTACATCTTTATGTTCCCACTGCCCTAAAACTTTTTGCTGGATTTGCTGTGCTTGGTTTGATTCTTGTGTAGGTGTAGGTGTAGATTGTGCCCTAGATGGGGAAGCAAAATTTGGAAAAATCAAAGTTGCGCTGCATAATGCTAGCAATAACGATTTATGAGAAGGTAATTGACGCATGGATTCTTAAAGCCTGTTAGTGTAATGAATACGAAATGACAACTTAAATTAAGTAAAAATTTAACACTAATATAAAATGTCAGTAAACCGTTCTACTATAACTTCACATCAGACAAGCAAGCACCTTCTAGATAACGATACTGTTGCAGCGTGGATTTTTCTTTCACCTGCATTGATTTTGCTCGGTTTGTTTATTATTTACCCTATCATTTACCTGTTTTATCTGAGTTTCACTGCGGGTAGTTTCACATCAACAGGCACTTATTTAGTTGGGTTAAAAAACTATACGCGATTATTGCTAAATCCCGATTTTTGGCAAGTCATGGGTAATACGGCATATTTCACCATCGCAACCGTCATCCCCAGTCTAATTATCCCCCTTGGATTAGCCGTATTATTAAACCGTAGTATGGCAATGCGGGGAATTTTGCGAACTATTTACTTTCTCCCCTCGATTGTTTCGCTAGTTGCAGCAGGCTTGGGCTTTCGCTGGTTGTTTCAAACCGATGGGCCAGTCAATGGTTTTTTGAACATATTTGGCATTGCACCGATATCTTGGTTAGGGGACACATTTTGGGCAATGCCTGTATTAATTGTATTAAGTATTTGGAAGCAACTTGGGTTTAATATGGTTGTTTTCCTAGCTGGATTACAGACAATTCCAGTTAGTCGTTATGAAGCTGCAGAGCTAGACGGAGCAAACACTTGGCAGCAATTTCGGCATATTACTTTACCGGGATTGCGACCAACTTCAATTTTTGTAATTATTACGACTGTGATTTTTACATTACGGAGTTTTGAGCAAGTTTATGTGATGACAGGTGGTGGCCCCCTTAATGCCACTAATTTACTGGTTTTTTATATCTACCAAGAAGCGTTTGCTCAATTTGATTTTGGTTATGCTGCTGCTGCTGCGACAGTTTTGCTTGGTGTGACTTTGGTGCTTGTATATTTACAACTGCGAATTTCGAGTGAAGAAGGTTAACTTTTCATATCATGTCCGGTAACATAACCGTAATAAAATTTATGTAGAGACGTTACATGTAACGTCTCTACATGATGGGTAATCAACCGCACATGATATCACTGCTATGCTATTTAAGAATTTGCGAAATCATTCGATTTGCCTGCGACTCGTAACTACTACCAAATAAATTGAAGTGATTGACAATGTGATACAAGTTATACAGCGTTTTCCGCTTTGTATATCCTTCATTTAAAGGGAATTCGTCGTAACCACGATAAAATGCTGCTGGGAAACCACCGAAAAGTTCCGTCATGGCAATATCAACTTCTCTATCACCATAATAAGTAGCAGGGTCAAAAATCACAGGTTCCCCAGTTACCGTACATCCAGCGTTTCCACCCCATAAATCACCGTGAACTAATGAGGGTTGGGGTTCGTGCCCTGTTAATAGTTGAGGAATTGCAGCAAGTAATTCTAATGCTTGGGGAAAATTTCCACCTCGTTGCTTTGCTAATTGAAATTGATACCCTAAACGATGCTTCTGATAAAATTCCACCCAATTGCTAGTCCAAGTATTAATTTGTGGAGTTGAACCGACAGTATTATTTATATCCCAGCCGAAATTAGTACCGCGAAAACGGTGCATTACTGCTAGCTTTTGTCCCATTTCTTCCCAAGATTTGCTGTTACCGTTAGCCATTTCCAACCATTCGAGGACTAGGTAACATGAATTACCAGCAATCCCCCAACATAGAGGCTTAGGTACGCGGATACTATGGGTGTCAAACATTTGCTGTAAGCCCATTGTTTCAGCCTCAAACATAGCAATTTGCGATGCTTGGTTGATTTTGACAAAAAAAGTTCTTTGACCGTCAGAGGCCGCGTAGCCTTGGTTTATGCATCCACCGCTAACCGCACGGTGTTGCAGACTCCGGAATTTTTGACCTGTTACAAGGCTTATTTGGGTATCAATTTCAGTCCACATGATTTGTGAGGGAGATGAGGGGATGGGGAGATGGGGTGTGGGGTGGGGCAGGGCGGGTTTGGCGAAGATTTTTCGTGGGATGATTAGTTGGTTGGTTAACCCGCCCTTACGGGATTAGGATGTGCTTGTGACCGCACTCCCTCTTCCCCCTCTTCTCCCCTATACCCTTCTTCCCAAGTGCTGACGTAGACTTAGTAAACTCAATGTTTGTCCTAAAGATAGGGGTAAAATAGTTACTCCTTCGATGCGCGACTGCACCCAACCTTCACCCCAGTACCATTCGTGAAACCCGTCGATTCCTTGACTTAGCAATAAGCGTAAACTGTTGGAATTTGCCACATCGACTTGATGTCCAATTGCAACGGGGCCAATTTGACTGGTAAATTGGAATCCTGGATGGAGTTGTTCGGGCATTCCACTATTGAAACGACCAGTAGGTAGCCATTTTTCGAGTTGCATGGGACGTAACAAGCTGTCGTGGATAGCTTGTGCGGATGCTTCTAGTTCGATACGGATTTGACTTTGCTGAAATTTACCAAACATTTTTAAAATTTAGAAATATTTTCTTTTAGTATGACGCTTATTTTTGGTTGTGTAGAGATGTTACATGTAACGTCTCTATACTATTTCCACGCCTATATATAATCCAAGATAAACACTTACAATAGAGATTGTGTGTCTGTTAAGAAATGTAAGGATTTTTCATGGCGGATCAGTTAATTCGGGCTACGGCAGCCGATGGAGGAATTCGGGCGGTAGGTGCTATTACCACAAGGTTAACCGAAGAAGCACGAACGCGGCATCGACTTTCCCCCGAAGCGACGGCAGCTTTAGGTCGGACGATGACTTCGGGGTTATTAATGGCTTCGAGTATGAAACGACCGGGGTCGCGTGTCAATGTGCGAGTCAAGGGCGATGGACCTTTGGAGGGTATATTGGTCGATGCAGGTTTAGATGGGACGGTACGCGGCTACGTTGGCAACCCCACGGTTGAATTACCTCCAAATGCCAAAGGTAAGTTGGATGTTGGTGGTGCTGTTGGTAAAGGCTTTCTTTATGTAGTACGCGATATCGGTTATGGATACCCTTATTCGAGTACCGTTGAGCTTGTTTCGGGCGAAATTGGCGAAGATATTGCTCACTATTTAGTTAGTTCCGAACAAACTCCCTCTGGGTTGATTGTAGGTGTGTTTGTCGATTCAACCGGGGTTACGTCCTCTGGTGGCTTATTGGTACAGGTTTTGCCAAAGGCTGCTCGTGATGAGGCTCTTGTGGAAACCCTCGAAGCTCGTATGGCTTCACTGTCAGATTTTACTCGATTGATGCAGGCCGGAAAA
>JANNFJ010000422.1:0-1940 GCA_031379725.1 Calothrix sp. OTE_75_metabat_31 | reverse complement strand
CTCACCTTTATATCGAGCTTTTTGTCCTGTACGGTCATGATGGTTAAACAGTCGGGGGGCGTTTATTCTAAGATAATTAGTATCTACTGTTTCATTATCATAACAAGCATCAAAGTCAACTGGGTCTGATTTTATTGTTGTAAAGCTGCCGTTCACGTAGATTACTCTACACCCCGCTGCCTGTAAATCCTGCATTGCCATTTCTAAGCCTTCCATTAACAGTCTGCGGCGTCTATTGTAACCAAACCTTTCTTTAAATTCCTCCCATTCAGCCCAATGCACACCTGATGGTAAATTACCATTTTCATCAAATTCGGGAATCATTAACTCACACCATAACAAATATCTTAATTATCTGCTGTTGGAGTAAATATTTGATCCCCCTAACCCCCCTTAAAAAGGGGGGCTAAGAGTCGGCTGTTGACTTTGTGTGTTTTTATGGGTAAAAGTTCATGCAGTTTTTGTGTAGCCTTTTTCGATTGTTCCTGCACTGGAGGCAGAGCCTCCAATCTAAGGTTCCCACGCAGAGCGTGGGAACCAGTCAAAGGACACAAAGGACACGAAAGGAAGATTAATTTTGACCCTATCGAGAGGACTAGATCCCCGACTTCTCCAAGAAGTCGGGGATCTATTAACTTCTTGGAAATGCATCACATGGAAAATTTACGAACAAAGCTTATTACCTTGCCAGGTTTGATGTCCGCGTCCTTGCTGACATTTGGATTGAGAACCAACCCAGATAATTTGCCATTTGCCTTGAATTCGTTGCATTTCAACGCGATAACGCATTGCTGCGACCGAGTCATCTGCTAAACCTTCTTTAGTGTTGAGGATAACTGCGCGGTCGCGGTTTGTATAGTTAACGGAAACTGACTCTGCTTTTCGACCTTCTTCTTCTCCTGTATAACCAAATAATTGAACTGCAATTTGATTTGGAGTCGATATTTTTAATTTTTGATTATTGTTAAATTATTTAGTATTAACTACTCGATAATCTGCACGGGGATTGGTTGCGGCAATTGTGGAAGCGGTAAATGTAGTACCTATTAGGGTAGTAATAATTAATGTAGAAATAGATTTATTCATGGTCTTTATGCTTGTTAAGAAATTGTTCAGTAACAGTATGACAATGTGAATAATGTTGTGATTTTATCTACATGTTGGCACTGACAAATTCCCGATTTTCCACATGTATATTTTTTCATGATGGCCTATTAGATCCCCGACTTCTTAAAGAAGTCGGCGATCTGGCCCCCACGACTTGCCCAAATTAATCAAACGAACCGCTACAAATTATCGATTTTCACCCTTTCCACATCATCTGCTAATTCAAACCCAAATACCTGCGAATAAAAATACAATTCTCCCTCTAGCGCACTTTTAATATTCTCTGCTTTCCGAAATCCGTGCTGTTCCTCGGGAAAGGCAACATATGCAACGGGTAAACCTTTATTTCGCAATACATCCACCATTATTTGGGCTTGGTTGGGAGGAACAATTTTGTCTTCCAACCCTTGGAAGAAGATAACAGGACAAGTGAGGTTCTCAGCAAAATGTACCGGAGAACGTTGCATATATAACTCTTTCATCTGGGGATAAGCACCTATCAAGCGGTCAAGATACCGCGACTCGAATTTATGTGTATCTCGTACTAAAGCTTCCAAATCGCTGACACCGTAATAACTCGCACCTGCTTTAAAGGTATTGCCAAAAGTTAACGCACATAAAGTTGTGTATCCCCCAGCACTTCCTCCAGAAATTGCGAGACGATTGCCATCAACTAAACCCTTATCAACAAGGTACTTCGCACCCGCTTCGCAATCATCGACATCGACAATGCCCCAATTGCCATCAAGACGCTGACGGTATTCGCGTCCGTATCCCGTGCTTCCTCCATAGTTGACATCAAGAACCGCTATACCGCGACTTGTCCAATATTG
>JANNFJ010001349.1:0-3256 GCA_031379725.1 Calothrix sp. OTE_75_metabat_31 | reverse complement strand
GGGACGGACTTGAAAAATTAAGGCGTTGAAATTGAGTTGTTGGAGTCGATTGAGAATCTCAATCAATTCGGCTTTTTGCTTATCAGCAGGAAGTCCAGATTTCGAGGGAAAATCGCCATTCCACACGCAAACTAACCAAGCACCCCGAAATTCGCGGCGATGGCTAACGCGGACAGTTCCTGCGGGTGCGGGTGTCGGTGTTGGAGATACTGGAGGTCTTGCTGGTGGTGTTGATGGTGGAAATGGTGGTGTAGTAGTTACTGGTACCAAAAAGTTTGAGGGAATCTTAGGAAATTCGGCTAGATAAACTAGGGCTTGGTAGATAAATACCGCAATATCAGCGCGGATTGCAGCTAAACTCGGATTGAGTAATTTGATATTTGGATGACTCGACACTAATCCGGCGCTGGTCGCAACGGCAACTTGGTTCCGTGCATAACCTGGTATCTGTGCTGCATCATTATAAATTTGCGGTAGTACGGTTACCAAATCAGGTCTAATTTTTGAGCCAATTTCCAAACCAGATACCAGCGAGATGAGAACTTCTAACCGCGAAATCCGATTGTCGGGACGAAAGCGACTATCGGGAAAACCGTTGAGAAATCCTGTTTCAAAAGCTTTTTGAATTGCTGCCGCTGCTACGTTATCTGTAGAAACATCAGCAAAGGGCATATACTGACGCTTTTTCTGAACCTTTGTAAAAGCTTTGGTCAAAATTACAGCATATTCAGCACGGGTAAGCGAGTTGTCAGGACGAAAAGTCCCTCCTGGGAATCCCGTAACTATACTGGGCTTTGCCAAAGCTTCGATAAATGGACGCGACCAATGATTTTGAATATCAGAGAACGGTGTAGAGTTTGATACCATAGTCACTCCGCACTTGGTTATTTTTAAAACTTCTTTGTTATTCTAGTGCAGGGACTTAGGGTATGGGGTTTAGGGTGTTGCGGCAATATGGAAACAATTTTATTGGTGAGAACATCAAAATGGAGAAGGGAAAATCAGCCTAAAAATAGGTATTTGGTGAATGCCGCAGCACAAAAAATTATTAATAAATATTCTTATAATGATTTCCATAATTTCCCCTATACCCTAACCCCTACACCCTACACCCTAATTCAAAGTGCGTAAGTGGCTTTTTGGTTTATTTACATTGGCATTGATTGCCGCTATCGGTTTCTCATGCGTCTCAAAGCGATCGCCGGTTATCGGCTGTCACTCTTGGGGATTTTCAGATAATATACCCAAATACTACATGTATCCCGAAAAGGTTTTTGTCAAACCTTGGAAAGGACAACACCATGTGTTTGGAATCTTTATGGTTCCCGGTGGTTATCTCAACGACAAGCTATTTAAAGTCACGATTCCTGGAGAGGGTACTTTTTGCGGTATTTTGGCATATGGGGGAACAACCCAAATCGAAGGCGTTGAAGCCAAACCGGGATATTATTTGATGAAAGGATTATTAAATACTCGAACTGCGCTGTGGATTATATCTCAAGGGAAGAAAGACGAGTTGAAACAAAGACAAAATTGGCGAGTTGGTTACTCGAAAATACGCGCATAGTGGGAGTCATGGGCAAATAATTAGGATGGGGTAATATAGTGTTTACATTACCCTAAAAAACTGCTTAATTCACGCTGGTATATTTGTTGTTTCTAGGTTATTTACTAAATTATTTTCTTGAAGAAATTCTTCAAATAAACCAAAAAAACGCTCTAAAGCGGTGTGTTCATCTTCAGAGTAAAAAAGTATAATCTTATCCGACGATTGACTTGATTCAACATTAAATTTTTTTTGTATCCAAATTTGAAAATCAACAAAATTGCGTTCTTCGTCTGTCTGCGGTATTCCTAATTCACGACGGGCAATAATATAGCCAGCTAAACAAGAACGTAAATTACATACTGAGGCTTTACCCAAATACATTGATGGTCGTTTTTGAACTCTATGTATTAATTCGTATAAACTACTCACCTTTAACCTCCTAACCTAAAAATCTATTTCGGTTGCGGAAAAATTTGTATACGTTCGCTCCATCTGACCTATGCTTTTTATATTAACATTCCCGCGATCGCAGCCGTAATAAACCCTGCTAATAGCCCCCCAATCATTGACTTTACACCCATCCGCGCTAAATCGTGCTGCCGATTGGGAGCCAGTGCGGTAATACCACCAATGGTAATTCCAATTGAACCGATATTGGCAAAATTACATAGTGCGTAGGTAGCGATAATAATACTACGTTCGGAAATTTGCTTTTTTTCAATTAAAGTTTTTAAGTCTAAATAAGCCAAAAACTCATTTGCAATCGTCTTTTTACCCAATAAAGCCCCGACTTGCATACAATCTTGCCACGGCACACCCATCAAAAATGCAATCGGGGCCATGAAAAATGACAAAATCCACTCTAAAGATAGCTGCGGTAAACCTACACGCATCCCGAACCATCCAAATATTCCATTCGCAACTGCCAATAATCCTAAAAAAGCAATTAACATCACCCCTACATTCACAGCCATTCGCATCCCATCAATTGCCCCTGTAGTTGCTGCATCAACGGCATTTGTGTAAGTGCTTTTGATATCCATCTTTATATTCCCAGCGGTGTCCGATACTTCGGTTTCGGGATAGATTAATTTGGAGACGATTAAAGCTGTAGGTGCTGTCATGAAAAATGCCGCAACTAAGTGTTCGGCTGGTGCGCCAAAGGATAAATAAGCACCTAAAACACCTCCTGCAACCGTTGCAAATCCACCTGTTGTTAAAGCAAATAGTTCCGATTGCGTCATATTTGCGACAAAGGGCTTGACGAGTAGCGGCGATTCTGTTGGTCCCAAAAAAATATTGCCTGCGGTGGAAAGCGATTCTGCGCCCGATGTTTTCATTGTTTTCATCATTACCCATGCCATACCATTGACTACAAGTTGCAAAATGCCGTAATGGTACATGACGCTAATAAAAGCTGAAAAAAAGATGATTGTTGGTAAAAGTTGAAAGGCAATGAAATGGTCTTTAAAATTATCACCAAAAACGAACTTTGCTCCAACATCCGAATAGGATAAAAAAGTTGTGACAATATCACCAAGAGATTTAAACACACCCAAACCCCAGGGTGTTTTGAGGATTAGCAGTGCCAAAGCAAATTCTAACCCTAAACCCCAAGCGATAGTCCTCCACCGGACAGCAGAACGGTTGACCGAAAGGGTATAAGATATACCGATGAAAGCTAGTACCCCAAGGGCAGAAATTGCT
>JANNFJ010000415.1:0-6213 GCA_031379725.1 Calothrix sp. OTE_75_metabat_31 | reverse complement strand
ACTTTTGTCATGCTGACGAAGGAAGCATCTTTATGCTTTTGGGTTAATTGAAAAGTAAATTTTTAACCCGTTTTGAGTATAATAGCTGTTGGTAAGTTGAGTAAAAAGTTTGCAATTTTAAATTTGAATAAGTGAGGAATTTATGAACAAACCATTAATTTCTGTAGTGACTCCGGCTTACAATGTCGAATCTTGTATCTCCGAGACAATTATCTCAGTTATAGCTCAGACTTTTACTGATTTTGAATACCTGATTATTGATGACGGTTCTACAGATAATACTATGGCGATCGCTAACTCTTTTGCCCGTCACGATACACGTATTCGTGTTATTAGTCAAACTAACCGTGGTTGTGCTGGCGCACGCAATACAGGTGTAAATAATTCTCAGGGAGAGTACATTAGTTTTGTAGATGGAGATGATATTTGGCATCCCGATAAGTTGATGCTGCAATTAAAACAAATTCAATCATTACCCAAAGAAACTGGTGCTGTTTTTTCCTGGTCTGAATTAATCGATGAAAATGGTCTGTCAATGAATAAAAGGCAGGAGGCTCCTTTAGGGAAATATGATTTTAATCGTTTGTTCCGTGAAACCTGTCCTCAAGGAAACGCCAGCTGTCTTTTGATTCGCAAACAATGTTTTGAAGAAGTAGGATTATTCGACGAAACGCTTAGTGGCCCAGATGATTTTGAAATGTGGTTACGTATTGCTCACAAATCTCATTGCCCTTATTTCTACGCTTTTCCAGATGTTTTAGTGAAATATCGACAAAGGTTAAATAGGGTGTCAACACAACATTATAAAATGAATAGTAGATTGCAGGTTGTTTTGAATCGTTATAGCTCAAATTTAACTCCCCAAGAGAAAGCCAAAGTATTTATTAAACCTGCTTTACTTGCATTTCGTGCTGGTGATGACGAACATGCTTTACAGTGGAGTCAAATCGCTAATAATTCTGGATTTTGGTATTTGTTGCGCTCGTCAGATGGTCGTTTTCTTTTACTATGGTCTCTTGTCGGTAAGAATTTAATTAGGCAAGCCAAACATCTCTTGAAACGAGCGTAAATAGAAGGACACAAAAAATAGTAGTAGTTTATATCATTAATTATGAGGGATGTAGAGACGCGATATATCGCGTCTGTTCCAAGGTTTTTAGCACCCACCCAACCCCCCAAAACTTATGACACGAACCAGTAGTATGTAGCGAAAAGCATAGTTACCTAAAAATCTCCTACCTCTTTTGGCTTATCTCAAGTTTTTTGCTTTCTTAATTTAAAATGTGTAGTTAAATTTATGTTGATTAAATCTTTGAAGTTACTGTTCCCATCAAGTATTAAAGACCGTCTTTTTATTACAAAAGATGGGTTTCGAGAACCGATATTTTCTCATCTCATCGCTCACAGTATATTCCGATTCTGGATTTACCCCTCATATTGGCGTTATCTATTTACCAAATTTCTGAATAAGTTTAGTCTGTGGCAGCCACAGATGAATGTGGAAACTAACCATAGCCGTTACTTAACAGGTGTACCAAATCTTTATGCTGGAATTGGACATCAATTATGCAATTGGAATGCAGCTTTAATTTTTGCTCGCAAATACAATCTCAAGTTCGTACATCATCCTTTAAAGTTAAAAGCATCGAAGTGGGAAGAATTTCTTGGTTTTGGGGAAGAAGAATTACTTTACGAGAATATTGTCAATACAAAATCAATAAAAATAGTAAAACTACCGCGAGTTTGGTGGCATACAAACGATACGAAAGGTCAGTACATTGTTAATGAAATCATCAATTATGCCTATCCGGGTAATAATATTTTGTTTCATCTTGCAAACGACCAAAGCGTTTATGACTACACAGTAGTCCAAGACATTCTGAGAACAAAATACTGGAATCACAAAAAAAATAACCCCCTCAAATGTGACTTCAGACAAGATAGATTAAATATTGCTGTTCATATTAGAAGGGGAGATATTTTGCAAATGAACAAAAAAGATAAAAACTTTCAGCAACGCTGGTTAGATAATAGTTACTTTATCAACATTATCAACATAATTAAAAGCCAAATTGATGATAATATTGACATTCATCTATTTTCTCAAGGAAATATTGCAGATTTTAGCGATTTTGCGAAAATAAACAACGTAATTTATCATTTAGAAGCCGATGAATATCAAACTTTCCACAACATGATTGTTGCAGATATTCTCATCGTTAGTCCTAGTTCTTTTTCTTATTTTGCCGGCATAATTTCTCAGGGTTTGAAAATTGTCAAATACCCTTGGTTGCATGAATTACCAGAAGATTCCGAGTGGATACGTAGTGACGAAAACGGTGACTTTAATCCAGCCGCACTGGTCAAACGTTTTGGCAAAGTTTCAAAATTAGGTTGAGATAACTTTTTTAACGGTTTATTAGCCTCTACTATATTTTTGTTGCGGATAACCAAGTGGATAATCCTCACAGTTTGTTGGATGCCACCAGTAAAAGTGCGATCGTAACCAGTAGGCAGTATTCCAAGAGCCATATCGTCAATTACCATATTAGCAGTGCAACCGAAAGATCGTAATGTCAACTAGCTAATTCTAGAATGAAAAAAGTTTCTGTAATTATTCCTATATATGGAGTTGAGAAATATATAGCTGCTACTTTGCAATCTGTTCTCGATCAAACCTATAAAAATTTTGAAATTCTGATTATTGATGATGCTTGTCCCGACAAAAGTATACAAATTTGTCAGCAATTTACAGACCCTAGAATTAAAATTATTCACCAGGCAAATCGAGGACTAGCCGGAGCGAGAAATACAGGTATTCGCCATGCTCAAGGAGAATATTTAGCTTTTTTGGATGGAGATGACCTTTGGTTGCCCCAAAAACTGGAAAAACAAATTACTCATCTGGAGAATTCACCCGCCGTCGGTGTTAGTTTTAGCCGTTCTGCTTTTATTGACGAGGCTGGAATACCCTTGGGTACATATCAAATGCCTAAGCTTCAAGGCATCACCACACCCTATTTACTTGGTCGCAATCCAATTGGTAATGGCTCGGCTCCTGTGGTTCGCAAAGAAGTTTTTGCGGCAATTAAATTTCCAGATAATCTTCACGGTACTGTCGAGGATTTTTACTTTGATGAACAGTTTCGCCAATCGGAGGATATGGAATGTTGGATTCGGATTTCGATTCAAACTGATTGGCAAATAGAAGGTATTTCGGAAGCTTTGACCTTGTACCGAGTTAACTCAAGTGGACTCTCAGCAAATATAGTCAAACAGTTGGATTCTTGGGAAAAGGTAATTGAAAAAACACGCTCTTACGCTCCACAAATAATTAATCAATGGGAAAAACAGGCGAAAGCCTACCAGTTACAGTACTTAGCTCGCAATGCAGTCCGTTTGCAAGCGGGTTCAATGGCTGTGAAATTAATCAATCGAGCATTAGCAAGCAACTGGCGTATTCTGATTGAGGCTCCACGCAGTACATTTTTGACATTAGCTGCTGCCTATTTCCTTTGGCTTCTGCCCCAGTCTTTTTACAGTCAAATTGAGGCTCTAGCCTTAAATAATAGAGGAGCTAGCCAGAAACGCCGTATTCTTCAAGACCAACTTTTAAATCGTTAATTAAATTTGCAGGAATGATGAATTATGAAAACAGTTTCTATTATCATCCCAGTATATAAAGCTGAGAAATATATAGCTGCTACAGTGCAATCGGCTCTTGAGCAAACTTATAAAAATTTTGAGATTCTGATTATTGATGATGGTTCTCCTGACAAAAGTATAGACATTTGTCAGCAATTTGCAGACCCTAGAATTAGAATTATTCGTCAAGATAATCGGGGGCTGCCTGGGGCTAGAAATACTGGTATTCGCCATGCTAAGGGAGAATATCTAACTCTATTAGATGCTGATGACCTATGGTTGCCAGAAAAGTTAGAAAAACATGTTTTGCATTTGGATAATTCACCTCACGTAGGAGTAAGCTTTAGTCGCTCTGCTTTTATCGATGACAATGGAGAACCTTTGGGTATTTATCAAATGCCTCAAATCGAGGGAATTACGAGCGCAATTATCCTTTGCCGAAATCCAATTAGCAATGGTTCGGCAGCAGTAATTAAAAGAGAAGTTTTTGACGCGATTAAATTTGAAGACAATCTTTACGGTATTGTCGAAGATTTCTACTTCGACGAGCGATCGCGTCATACCAATGGTGACTCAACAGATGTTGAATGTTGGTTTCGGATGTCTGTTAAAAGTAATTTGCAAATAGAGGGCATTCCTGAAGCCCTGACTTTATATCGGGTAAATTCAGGAGGACTATCAGCGAACTTGCTCAAACAGTTAGATTCTTGGGAATTAATGTTAAATAGGGCACGCTTATACGCTCCTGAAATAGTTAATCAATGGGAAACACTCGCTAGAGGCTATCAGTTGCGGTATTTAGCTCGCAGGGCAGTAAGTCTGCAAGATGCCGTAATGGCTGTGAAATTAGTAAATCAAGCCTTAGCAAGCAACTGGCGGATACTTTTGAAAGAGCCACGCCGGACATTTTTGACCTTGGCTGCTGCCTATTTTCTTTGGCTTTTGCCCCAGTCGCTTTACAGTCAAATTGAGTCTATTGCCTTAAAAAGCACAGGGGCTAATCAAAAACGCCGTATTTTGCAAGACCAGTCTAGTTAATGTACCTGTTGCCGTTGGTAGGGGCTATTTTATGCTGTGCCCCCTACGAACGTCATACTCATACCAATTTTATATGAAGCTGCACATTATTTTAACCCCACCCGCGCTTGCGCGCACCCTCCCCGCTAGCGGGGAGGGTTGGGGAGGGGTTCTTTCTATGCATCTTCATAAGTAATTGGTATTAGGCAAACTCAGATAGGCATTTTTGCTTAAATTGAGGATTTGAGTTAGGATTATTGATTGAGTATTAATATACAAATTTTTTTTTGGATAGTAAAAACTGCATAAAATCAGAAAAATTTATAAATCAACGAGTTTTATGCAGCCTACTAGAGTTTCTAGTAGTTCTCGTTGAATTTTCACCTAAAAGAATAGGTAAAAATGACCGCGCAATTACTTAATATTAACATTAAACAACAGTTAGAATCGCATCGGCAAAGGCGAATTCTATTAATTGAAGATAACGATGTCAATCGAATGTTGCTAAGTGACTATTTAATTCATTTTAAATATAATGTTCAAAGTCTTCCTGGTGCTTCGAGTTTTTTCTCGACAATCGAAAAATTTGAGCCGCAGTTAATTTTGTTAGATTTAAAATTGCCTGATGCTGATGGCTTTTTACTTTTACAGGAAATTAAGCAAAAACCCAAATATTCCCAAATACCGATTATTGTTGTTTCTGGCTTCGCATTCAAAGCCGACCGAGAACGGGCTATGATGCTTGGTGCATCCAGATATTTTGTTAAACCTGTCAACCTTACCGAACTGTTGCTAGCTATAGAAGATGAATTAGGTAAATATTGTTTTTGAGATATTTATTCGGGTTTTTGTTCGCTAATATAATTTTCGACACTTTGACTTAAACCTTGTACCGAACTGCCAATTAGGTCGATTTTGCGTTGAACTTGTGCTAATAAGAGAACGGCTGTTTGGAGTTCGTTGAGAGTTTCAGCCATTGCATCGCGGTATTGAGATTCAAATTTTTGTAAGTCCATTGATTTTATCCTCACCTTGTTGTGTTCTCCGTCACAACAACTATCATAATCACTTGCTAGAACAGATAAATCCGTTAATTCGCCGAACAAAAAAAAATAGTTGTAAATTAGGGAATATTTACTAGATAAATCATATATTTATCGGTATTTGATAAGAAAATATAAAATATACCGTGTAATTTACGAAGTTATAAACAATATTGACGATTTCAAGCTGAATTTTAGTCTCTTACAAATAGTAAGTAAGTAGCCTTTACAAATATCGATGTTTGTTTATCAAAATTTAGCTCAAAGAATCGTGGGAATGTAAAGAAGGTAGGGGCGGGTTTATCAAAATTTTTCGTTATTATACAAGTCTATTAATGAACCCGCCCGTACAGTCGGGGCGGGGTTTCCCCGCCCGTTATTGGGTAGACGCAAGAGAGTAAAATTAGTCAAACGAGAGCAATTTTACAAAAAATAGATATAGGTAGATTATTTAATTAGCATTGTTTATATTGTGACAACCGAAGCTAAAACGCTACCACTTGTTAAA
>JANNFJ010001310.1:0-4165 GCA_031379725.1 Calothrix sp. OTE_75_metabat_31 | reverse complement strand
CCACTAGGAACCATTTCTTGGGCCATGAATCCAGTCATCGCGCCAAAAATCGACCCCAGCAAAGTCAAAACTATACCGATATGAACAATAATCGGTCCGAGTTTGCCGACGATTCCTTTGCGGGCATAAAGGGTATTATCGTTTTCTTGAAAAACCTTATATTTGCGCTTTTGTAAAATTTCGGGTAGCACAGTTAATGAAGCGCGGTCGAATTCCGCACTTAACGCGAGTTTTTGAAATTGCCGGGGTTGGTCGTAAAATTTCCAACGACGGGCAACTTTGAGAGATGGTAATTGCCGAGTGAAGGTGCAAGCAGTGAGACTAGTACCGAAGAGGATGAGTAAGGCTAAAAACCACCATGTCCGGTAAACATGGTCTAACCCAATTACTTGAATGACTTTCCAGGTGAGGAAGCCGAATAAAGCCGGATGTTCGGGATAATTTGCTTGGTAAAATGCGGGTGATTGTCCTTGTTCGATGACAGTGCCTGTAATGCTGAAAACGGCAATTACTAGTAGCATGACAATTGCTAGTCGTAAATCGGTTAATACGGGTAATAAGTCTTGCCGTAGGGAACGTTTGAGGGTTGTCCACCAATTTGATTCTTTTGGGGTTGTGTTATCGGCGGTCATGAGATTTATGATGGGGGTTAGATAAGTTACTATTTACAGCTATTTTTTATCGCGCAGAGGAGGCAGTGCGTTGCGGAGGTACTTACAGAAGCCGCTGCGCGTCTACCCTCCGTTGTAGCACCTGCCGTCGCGCAGAGGCGCACCAGAGAAGGCACGTAGGTTAGGCATCTTGCCTGACCTACAGCAATATTTTTGAATTTAAAAAGTACCAAGGGGGATTCGGGAAAGTAATGAGAATACGCCAAATCCTACTAATAATATGCCGCTAACGGGATTAATCCAAGCTGACCAGCGCCGCAATTCGAGAATCTTTTTGATTGATGCTGTAAATGTACCTGCCAAAATTAATGGTGCGACGTATCCGGCGGTATAAGCAAGTAACAATGCGGCACCAAGTACTAAATCTTGTCCGTTAGCTACCCACCCCAGTAAGCTTGCTAAGACGGGAGTGCTGCATGGCGAAGCTACTAAACCGAAGCTTAAACCGATACAATATGCTCGTACTCCTGGCGGTAATTCTGCGGATATCCAATCGGTGCCGCCGAAGGATGGAAGTTGCAGGGGTAAGGCTTCGAGAAGATTTAGCCCCATGAGTATGGCAATGACGCTAACAATGATTGGTAAGCCGATTCCGACTTGTCCGTAAACTTTACCAAAGCCAGCGGCGACAATTCCCAATCCTGCTAGTGTGGTTGCTAAACCAAGGGCAAACCAGGTTGATTGGGCAGCAGCTTGGAGGCGGTTTTTGGCTTCGTATCCGCCGATGTAGCCGATGGTTATAGGTAGCATTGACAACATACAAGGCGTGAGACTGGTGAGCAAACCTGCTAAAAATATTACACCAATACTGAGTAAACTTAAGTGTGTTAGTTGGGTAGCGACAAGCGTATCCGCAAAGTGTTCGAGTTGGTAGAGTTTGGTTTGCAGAGTTTCTAGCATGGGTGTTTTTATGGGAAATGCTTGCTCTGCTTGAATTTTAACGTAGTTTCAGCACGTCCGTAGTAATTAACTTATGTGAATGGTTATGAACCCTCAGTTGCGCCGAAATGCCCGTAGGGGCACGATACATCGTGCCCCGACAATACATATTGCACCTCTACAATACTATCGTGAAACAGTGGTGCGTCTACGCCTTCTATTGTGAGGTAGCTGAGTGTCAATGGGCACTACTTCGGCTTCGCTACTTTCCCTAGCGACACGAATTAATAACCCTGCGGCCAGTAAACTAGCAATCATCGAGTTACCACCATAACTAAATAAAGGTAACGGCAAACCTGTAGTCGGTAATGCACCTGTAGTAACACCGATGTGTAGTAACGATTGTCCCACCATGACGACGGTAATGCCAATTGCCACGAGTCGATAAGTGGAGTTTGTTGCTTTCACAGCAACGATTAATCCTAACGTGGCGTATAGTGCCAGCATTGATAGAAATATAGTACAACCGATAAAGCCAAATTCTTCGGCAAAAACAGAAAAGATAAAGTCGGTGTCTTGGATGGGTAGATAAAAAAGTTTTTGCTGCGATAATCCAAAACCTGCACCCGATTTTCCACCTGAACCGATTGCCAGTAAACTTTGTACTAATTGATAACCGTTTCCGGTTGCGTCTGCCCAAGGGTTGAGAAATGACATAACCCGCTTGCGTTGGTATTCGCGGAAGCTGATGCTTAGGATTGCGAGGATAATTCCACCAAATGCTGTTCCACCCAGATATTTATAGGGTAATCCAGCCCCAAGGGCTATTAGCCAGATTGTCATTCCGCAAAGTGCAGCGGTACTAAGATTCGGTTGGGCAAGAATACCCAAAACGATGAGGGCAAAAACACCTAACCAAGTAAAACGGACTCGCCAAGTTAGTCTATCCCACTGACCAAATAGTCTCGCACTTTGAAGGACTAGAAATGGTTTAATTAGTTCAGATGGTTGAATAGGAATTGGTCCCAATAATCGACGTGCTGCACCTAAATCACTTTTGCCGAGTCCAGGGATAAGGGTGATAAAGATTAATATCAACATTAGGAAAATAACCCAGTGGGATAGGCTGGATATTCTGCGGATTGGGGTACTTACAGTAATGTTGAATGCGAGTAAACCGACGATTACCCAGAGGACTTGACGTTTAAAGTAATACAATCCATCGCTATAACGGTCGTCGGCAACTGCATAGGATGCGGAGAATAGGACTACTAGTCCAATAAATAGCCAAACCATTGTTAACCATCGCAACAAGCGGGCTTCTAATGCCCAACTGTTAACTGAATCATCGAGAAAGGGTATTAGACGACGGAGGATTTTCACGGGGTATAAAGTAAGCTGTTAGTAGTTAGTTGTTAATTGTCAGTAGATTATTTATTTATAAGGTCTTCCCTGGTTCCTGTTCGCTACTGCCTATTTCTTTAGGGCGGGGAGAAGAGCGCCCCTACGACCTTAGTTGGATAATGTTGAATGCTTGGATTGCCCCATTTAGGTAAGATGGTGCGGGTCGAACTTGGTTAGATTTTAGTTGTTCGAGAAGCATTCTAATGGTAAATATGGCACTTTGGGTATTTTGCGCCTGATACGTTTTCGCTGCCCTTTTGGCTTGACGGTCGTATAATCGTGGGAATGCGATATGCGCGACTGCACGAACCGCGCGATCGCTATTAAAGGTACACCTAAATTCATGCATTCGCAAACTATGTTGTAACCTGCACCTCCTACAACAATATCAGCCGCAGCAATACATTCGATTCCTGGATGATGCGATTGTCTATATCATTACCACGGGCACTGCCAGTACTCGGCAATCCCGTCAAAGCTGCAAACTAAGTCGCAATAATGCTGCTAGGGAATAAGTAATGTCTCCACACCGCACTATATTATGTTTTTCATGTAGCCAATGCAACAAATTAAAAGTATGCGGCATCGTCATATCTCAATGGCAAGACAAGCCAATCCGGAAAACTTGAATTAGCCACTTACCGCAGCTTGCATTTGCATAAAATATAGTAAGGGCACGATATTATCGTGCCCCTACGACTATCTAGGCTTACGCACTGTATTCTATTTATGTGAAATCTGCTATATGACCCAAACCCAAGCCGAACTAAAACTGTTTACATTTGATGAATTTATTGAATGGTGTCCAGAAAACTCGCAAGTCCGTTACGAACTGCATAATGGGGTGATTGTTGAAATGCCAAAACCCACCGGAACACATTCTAATGTTGCTGGTTTTATTGTAGGCATATTATTTATAGAAATTTTACGCCTAAAATTGCCTTACTCAATCCCTAAAGAATGTGTTGTAAAGATTGAGGACACTAGCTATGAACCTGATGTAATTGTTCTCAATAAAAATCAGGTTGCCGATAAAGAAAATCGCTGGCAAAAAGAATCAATAATTACTTTAGGAACTTCTATTCCCTTAATAATTGAAGTGGTTTCAACAAATTGGGGTGATGATTATGCTTTAAAGATGGATGATTATGAATACTTGGGAATCCAAGAATATTGGATTGTAGACTATTTGGGGTTGGGTGGTAGAAAGT
>JANNFJ010001273.1:0-3089 GCA_031379725.1 Calothrix sp. OTE_75_metabat_31 | reverse complement strand
CTGGGAGTTATTAGACTCTCTACAACCAGCAGTAAGAGAGATTTATCTTCGAGAGCAATCGGCTTTATTCAAACCGATTCTAGATGCACCTCGAAAAAACCTCAAATCTTTCTATGAGACTGAAAACGACCAAAGCTTTACGCCATAAAATACACAGTATCCCTTGGCTAACGATTATGTTGGCATTACAGTTTCTAATATGGTGCTAACCCGAATCAATGGTTGGCAAAACTGCAACGATAGGTTTTGTATCTGTAGACATGGTTCCTAACCACCATGCAGAGTTTCCTGGTAGTCCGCCAGAATGACATTTAGAAATTTTCTGTAAAATGTTAGCTTGCACTCTATTAGTGGGCACACTATCTGCTAGGTAGACAAAAATCTCAATCTAGGAAGTGTGAATTATGGCAAGCCATACAGATAAAGTTGAAGCAGAAATTTTGTACAACCAAGGTAACGTAAGTGCTAGGAGCGGCATGTTTCAAAATGCCCTGTCTCTTTACGATCAAGCGATCGCTTTTGATGGTAGCAATCCAATGTATTACAACAATCGTGCTGCTACCCTCAAGAGGTTAGGTAGGCTTCAGGACGCGATTGGGCAATATGAAGAAATCCTCCAGAAGTTTCCAGACTATGGAAAGGCTTTTCTTTCTATAAGCAGCACATGCATTGAAGCAAGTAATTCTCAAGGGGCTGTTTCTAGCTACCGACGTTTTATCGCCGCATACAAAAAGGGACAGTTTACCTTTAATCCGACAGTAGGGGGAGTCAATCAGAGTGTGTATGGAGACGGTTTGTTAGAGACAGCTGTATTGACATCAATTAACTACCTTCCTGAAAAACAGCAGAGACTAGCAATTCAAGCTTTTAACGAAGCACAACAGTAATCTTGGAGGGTGCGCTGCGCTTTTGTGACAACGCACCCTTATCTTAAATATCCCAAATATCTGATGAAAGCTGAATATCTTTATCACCACCCCAATCTAACAGGTAAATGTTCTCTTTCATGAAATGATTAATAAAACCAACCTCATGTTACGCGACAACATGCCCTACTTCTAATCTTACCTAATTCCTATTCAGGACATGGTTCATTTGTTAGTATACAAGTTCCATATCCATCTAACCACTCTGGATGATACATACGGTACAGATTTTGTGGATAGCAAACACAATCTGTACCCGTGGCATTGTAGCAAACTACTTTGGGTTTAGGGGTACAACCTGTAATTATTAAAGAACCCAAAATAATTGAACTGGTAAAAGCTATAATTCTTTTCGCAATCGGCATCCTTATTTTCTCTTTTCTCTACAAGCTCCTTTAATCTGGCATACATACAGTGCCGCACTTCCAGAGTAGGCAAATAATACTCTCAATTACCGGTTAATATGTAAACCACTATCATATAACAAACAGTTTACATATATTTATGCCCAGACAGAAACTTGACCGAACTAACTTACATGCTAGGGTTGATATAAAAACGCCAGAAGTCCTTAAAAAATTAGCTTACAGCTTAGGATATATCTACGACAAGGAAGGCTCTACAGGGCAGTTGTTGGATGCGATCGCATCTCAAGAACAAGTGCTAATTTCTCGAAATGTATATTTAAAACTAGTTTACGCTTTAAACGAACTAGGGCATAATATTATCTGTGGGGAGGAAACAAACCACACAACCATCTTGAAACACAAGGAGGTTAAATGACCGAAAACGGTAACGGTCGTCGCAAATTGTTTGACCCAGTATTAGTTTTCATAAAGCTTTTACTGGGATGGCAACGTCGTCGAAATCAGGTGTCTGGGGAGGAAAACATCGGTGATATATACGATGTTTTAGATGACCTGGATGACCGACTTGATGAGCCGGACAATCCAAGCGATACCGACAATTAAGAGCTAATTTAAGTGCTCCTAGTAGCTAGGGGCTTTCTTAATCTGATTATAAAACATGGACACTATTCTTTACCCAACTTACATACGCTTAATAATTCGAGTTTCAAATCGCTGGCGTTTTATTGATGGTCAGCCTTTTTACAACCCGTACAACTTTCCAAGTCTTAAACAAGAAGATTTGTTTTGCTTTCTTGGTTTAACTATGAAAGGAGTTGCTAACGAACTTAGAAAAATCAATAACGCTTTACCAGGTTACTATTTAGCCGATATTGTTGAAAAAAAATACTACTATTGTGGTGTTGATTGGGAAGATGTTAAACGCACCTTGCGCGATGAATTCAATATTGGTGTATAAAATTTATATGGTAAAATGCGGCACTGCTTATAGGAGTGGCTGCCTCCATCGCATCGATTTTGTCGGGTGTGTTGTCGCACTCGTCTAACGCACCCTCAGAATTGAACTGCTCCTAAAATTCTAAATCTTTTGGGTACAACATCCAGCAATTTGGTACTATGAACAAAGACAATTGCGCTTCTAAAAAGCAAAAACACTATGCCAAAGCGTAAAAAAAGCAATCTCCAGTGGATTAAGGAAACACTCGACCTTAAGCCCGACCATAATTGGCAGGGGCCCCCTGATTGTAAAATCTTTGTGGCAGGTCGGGGAGCTGTTCGCTTTAATGTACCCCACAATTGGCATTTTGAACCACAGGAAAAATCATTCAAGTTTGTGGACAAAGAGCCTCCCAAGGATGATGCCTGTTTGGAAGTATCTTACAACCACTTGCCACCTAACGACTGGAATCTATTTCCGCTCAAATCGACTTTGAAGAAAATCATGGCAGACGATAGTCGCAACCCGATCGAAACAAGCGAAGTTTTTACTGTCAAGCGTCAAACTGCCAAGATTGTCTGGTGCGAAATTAAATTCATCGATACTCAGGAAGAACCAAGGGAAGCTTTTTCGCGGACTTGTGTCGGTTTGGGGTCGAATATTCAATGCTTGATTACATTTGAATATTGGGCAGACCAAGCTGAACAAATGATACCAGTGTGGGATGAGGTTATGCGATCACTCACATTAGGGCTATACATCAGCGACCCAAGAACGGGTTTTGCTTTACCTGACTAAAATAATATGTGGCTGCATAACTCAATTATAAGCCAATACTGCTCGGTTAAGAAAATTGCG
>JANNFJ010001200.1:0-1650 GCA_031379725.1 Calothrix sp. OTE_75_metabat_31 | reverse complement strand
GAATCAAAGTTGATATGTGTTTGACTAATTCTTGAGCCGTGGCTCTGCCGATACCCGAAGTAGAGCCTGTCAGAAAGGCGACTTTTGTAGAGGGTTTTGAAGATTGGGAGGTCATTTTATTCAATTGTTAAGATTATTTTAATTTCTAAATATCAATAGTTTTCAGTTCCCCAATGTAATCAAATTTCCCTATTTCGTAGCCTTGGTTTCGCAAAATGGCATAGGCTGTAACCATATAAAAATAAAAGTTAGGCAGGGCAAAGGTCAGGAAGAATTCTTCTGCCGTTATGGCTTTTCCAGGCATCATATCTTTCATCCAAGGTAAGACAATTTGACGCTCATCGGCATGGGCATAGTTATCTTCTGGCACATTTTGGATAAATTCTACTGTCTTTTTCAGTCTTTGGATTAATTCCTCAATTGTAGTTTCCTTGTCCTCCATATTAGGGTTTTCAATCCCAGCGAGGCGAGCAACCATACCTTTGGCTTGGTCAGAAATTAATTGAATTTGTCTACTAAGAGGGTACATGTCAGGAGCTAACCTGTAAGCTAATAATTCCGCTTCACTGTGGTTTTTGGTGGGTAATTGTTGCTTGATTTTTTCCAGAATAAGTATCATTGAGTTGATGGACTTGGTACTCATTTGGTAGGAAAGGGTGTAGATGTTGGTCATAGGAATATAGTTTTAGTAATTTTAGTTTTGTACTAGTTTGAGTGTGGGTTAAGTAGTAAAATTTGAAAAGGTGTATATTTCCTTTCAATATGCTACTGCTAATTAAAGAAATACCCCACCACTGGCTTCAATGCGTTGACCATTGATCCATTTGGCATCGCTGGAGCAAAGAAAAGCTATAATTCCACCAATATCTTCGGCTTGTCCTACTCGACCTAAAGCTGTATTAGAGGCAATATAGCCTTTAACTTGGGGATTATTGCGTATTGTCGCTCCGTTAAAATCAGTTTCAATAGCTCCAGGAGCTAGTACATTGGCAGTAATCCCTCTTGCCCCTACTTCTTTGGCAAGATAGCGAGTAAAGGTTTCAATGGCACTTTTGGCACTAGCATAAACCGAGTACCCTGGATTGGCAAAGCGAGTTGTACCGCTAGAAATATTGATAATATGCCCGTTATCGTTCAGAATTGGTAAAACTTTTTGGGTTAAAAAGTATACTCCTTTAAAATGAATATTTACGAGACGGTCAAAGTCCTCTTCCGTAACTTGGGCAATAGGAATGGTTGCTCCCACCCCAGCGTTGTTAATTAGAATATCTAGTTTTTCGCTTCCAAATTCCTGATTTAGAACAGCTTGTAATTTGTCAATAAACTCGTCAAAGCCTTTGATATGTCCGACATCTAATTGTAAAGCAGTGGCTTTTTGCCCCATTTGCTTAATTTGGGCTACTACCCCATTGGCTTCTTCCAGCTTAGATTGGTAGGTAATTATAATGTCACAGCCCGTTTGAGCCAGACGCAGAGCCATATCTTTGCCAAGTCCGCGACTTGCACCTGTAATTAAAGCAATTCGATTCATAGGTAAATAAGTAAGTAACAGAAGTTTGATGGCTTAGGAGATTTTGGTCAAATTTGGGCGTGATGCCCTTGTTTTACTTAAGCGACCTCAAGTTTTGCAATATCTTCATCTGTGCGATT
>JANNFJ010001165.1:0-2905 GCA_031379725.1 Calothrix sp. OTE_75_metabat_31 | reverse complement strand
CGAATCTCAACCTATCGGTCGCAGCGATTTACTACCCGTCGTCCTCCTACATGGCTTAGTGTCTCAAAGTTATAGTTGGCGTAACATTATACCCGCTTTAGCTAAACAAGGAACCCATGCGATCGCACCCGATTGGATTGGTTTTGGTTTCTCCAGTAAACCCGAAAAATCTGAGTTTGCCTATACCCCCGATGCTTTCATCACGGCTTTAGAAGGATTTATCAAAGCCGTCGAACTCGAACGTTTTTCTTTAGTCGTTCAGGGTTTTCTCGGTTCGGTGGGGTTACAATACGCACTACGTCATCCCGAACAAGTAGCTAATATCGCTATTTTAAATACCCCCATCAACACCTCAGCCAAATTACCCTGGAAAATTAAACAAATGGGTCTTCCTCTGGCTGGAGAAATGATGACTCAAGACCCTTTACTAGTTGACCGCACTTTAGAAGGTGGTGCCCGCTACGTCATTCCCGATGCCGATTTGGATATTTACCGCAAACCCTATCTCAAAAGCTCCGCTTCCGGACGCGGTTTACTCGCTAGTATCCGTAATCTCCAACTTCCCCAAGCGATGACCCAAATTGAAACTGGCTTCAAAGATTGGCAACAGCCAATATTGATTCAGTGGGGAGTAATTGACCCTTGGCTACCTGTAGAGATGGCAGAAAGTTTCAAAAAAGCTGTTCCAAATGGGGAATTGGTTACACTCCAGAATGTTGGACATTACCCACAGGAACATTACCACGAAACTATATTAGAAGACTTGTTACCATTCTTGCGACGTTCAAATAAATCTTAGTACTTTAGTATTACAAAAACCCTAGCGATAGGGTTTTTTCAGGTCATGATACATCATGCATCTATTTGCTTGATATTTGCTGTAATGAGCAAGTAGGGAAAAGCTAGTAGTCTGTCACACAAACTTTGATGGCTGGAAAAATTACGTTTTTAAGTGTATGTTTGATTTGTCAAAAATACAACCCATCAAAGATGCTGTGACAGAGTACTAGACGTATAATTACAAACTTTGACTATGCGATGCCCTTGGTAACCATCGAAGATGGTATGGCACACCCTGCTTGAGTTTTAGATGCGTTCAAGATGAGAAGGTACAATTTCGTGTCTGTGCAATTAAAAAATCAATATGTCTGTATGTAACCAAACCCAAAAGTTGTCAAGGTCTAGTTACAATTTAGACATAACTTGTGTAACACTGTTGGAAAAGTTTTCTGCTGACGAAGTACCGTTACGGGAGTCTTCTTTTACTTAACAAACTGACTCGGAACTCGAACCAGAGAACATTTGGCTTGTTTGACCCTGTGTGCTAAAGAACAAAAAATATGGATAAACTTTTACTTTGTATTCAGCAATTTGGAGAAGCGGCAAGATTGCATTTTGACGAAGCTATTTTGTTAGGAGAAATGTGCTTGCTCCCAAACTTTTGCAACGAGCCAGCCACATATAAAGTTATTAGCGCATTTGTAAATAGTGTGAATAGCCGAACTTCAGACTCGGGTCGTAGCGGCATGGGCGAGATGACAGTGTTTGCTAAACCTATAAATCACAGCTACGATAAAGATCGAATTAGCACTCTTCGTATTGCACATTTATTGGAATTTAGCAGACGTTTATATCCAGAGATGGAACACTATTCATTCGGCAAATTTTGGGATGAACTGGATGTTTATCGCCACTCTGAATTTTTAAATCAAGATGCATTTGAGATGTGGATGAGTAGCTTTGGGTATGAACCAAATTTTGAAATATTTATTAAGACAATAATACCTAAAATGTTCGGTCAGCCTAATCAAAATATTTCTTTCTACTGTCTTGTAAATGATGAAAATGAAAACACAGACTTTGCACCATACATTTTTATTGGCAATAGCTTCATTTTAACCATTGCCAGACGATGGATACTGTAGCTGTAGCGGCTTGTAAATAGTTAGGCTGCTCCCTCGTATTATCGAGCAGTCACTGAGCAACCAACCTTGGGCTTGCTTGCTGTATCGTTCGACAAAAGGTTCATCCTGCTCGACTAATAAATATTCGCTAAAACTCTTAATCGATCTATACATGCGAAATCTACTTTCGTGGTCGTAATCTGCTGTCGAAGGGGATAGCACTTCAACAATCAGGGTGGGATTTAAGACTTCATCAGTGCGATCCCGCTTTGCGGGCAGCGCTTCGCTATCGCCATTCAGTTGCGGTTCACCCTCAAAAACCATTACATCGGGATATAATCCGCGTTGGAAATCGGGAATCCACAGCCGCAAATCGCTGTTAATTGGCTCGAATTGAGTATCGCGGTTTATAAACTTGAGAAAGGCAAAAATATTCCCACTGATACGGCTGTGGTTAAGCGACCCTCCAGGCATGGGTACGATTTCTCCATCACGATATTCGTTGCGTCCTTGTGCTTTTTCTTCGATGGCACGATATTCATCCAAATTGTAACGACGCTCGACGGCGGTAATCATGGGTCGTAACCAATGGCATTAACTGTAGGACAAAACTATTGTGTCACAGATGTGGGCGTAAGTTGTGACGTTCAAATAAAAAAAGTAACTATGTACTACAAAAACCTTAGCGCTAGGGTTTTTGCATAGCATGACATTTTATTAGGACAGGAAATTTTGTTATTTCCGATTTAAATAACCGAGTCGAAAACCTGTTGTGCGGATAGATTTAGCTGGGGGAAGGTGGGAGACACGATACGGTCGTTACCTCTAAACGGGGTCATTTGGTACTCTCCATCAATTAATTCACAGATAAAAATAGTCGGGACTTTAGGTTTACCTATATATTTACGACCACCTAACGCCGCAAAATCTACAATCCAGTATTCCTTAATGCCCATAGCCTCATAGTCATTGAATTTTTTTTCATAGTCGTCTTGCCAGTT
>JANNFJ010000397.1:0-3158 GCA_031379725.1 Calothrix sp. OTE_75_metabat_31 | reverse complement strand
ATGGGTTGAAGGATGGAAAAGCCCCCCAAGGTGCGTACATCAAGAATTTTGAAGTCGATACTTTAAAGTATAAAATTCCACCCAATGAACTGGCAAAGTTGAATCCGCAGCAACTGTTAATATTGAAGGTTGCCGATCGAGCGCTGCAAGATGCCAGTATCAAAGAAGGCGCGAATGTAGCGGTATTAATTGCTTGTGAAACTGAGCTTTCGGTTCATCAATTGCAGCAGCGTTGGCATCTAGATTGGCAAATCAAAGAAGGTTTGGTTGATAGCGAAATTTCCCTACCTGCAGATAAAGTGACTCAACTGGAAAGTATTGTTAAAGAAGGAATGCATCACCCAGTTGAAACGAGCGAACATGTCAGCTACATCTCGAATGTGATGGCAAGTCGGATTTCGGCACTGTGGGATTTCACCGGGCCGTCGTTGACAATTTCAGCAGGTGAAAATTCGACATTCAAGGTATTAGAAATTGCTCAGAATTTACTAACCACTGGTGAAGTTGATGCAGTCGTAGTTGGCGCTGTCGATTTAGCTGGTGGGTTTGAAAATGTCTTGTTACGAAATCAACTTGCTCCGCTTAATACAGGCGTAAATACACTGAGTTACGACCAAAAAAACAACGGCTGGACTGTTGGAGAAGGTGCGGGTGCAATCGTTCTCAAACGTCACGATAGTGTGGAAAGCCAACGCATTTACTCGGTCATCGACGCGATCGCAATGACACCGAAGCATTCGATTCCCCAAGCGATGACCCAAGCATTACTTTCAGCAGATATTCAGCCAGCCGATGTGGAATACATCGAAGTATCTGGCAGCGGCATTTCCCAAGAAGACGATGCCGAAATTGCTGGATTACTCGCAGCTTATCCCCCGAATCAAAATGGGTTAACTTGTGCAGTTGGCAGCGTCAAATCTAACATCGGTAACACTTACAATGCATCGGGTATCGCTAGCTTAATCAAAACTGCTTTGTGCATTTATTACCGATACATTCCCGGTACGCCGAAATGGACGGGTGTCAAAAATCAAGCAACCTGGTCGGGTAGCCCTTTTTACGTCGTACCCGAATCGCGCCCGTGGTTTCTAGGTAAAGATGCCAAGAAAAGGGTAGCAGCAATTAACAGCATGGGTATCGACGGTACCTTTATCCACGTCATCCTCTCTGAAGAACCCGAACAAACGCAGCGGACAAGTAGATATTTAGAGCAGACCCCATTTTACCTATTCCCAATTGGTGGAAGCTCTAGCGCTGATTTACTGACCCAACTCAACCACCTCCAGACCAATATTTCCAGTAATTCCGTCCTGGCAACTGTAGCAACGCAGACATTCACCGCATACCGTAGCGACGCAAATTATGCGGTTGGGATTGTCGGACGCAACCCGGCAGAAATCACTAAAGAAATCGATAATGCTGTCAAAGGTATTACCAAAGCCTTTGAGACAGGCGAAGATTGGCTGACACCGCTAGGTAGTTACTTCACTGCCAAACCACTCGGTCAAAATGGCGACGTTGCCTACATTTACCCGGCTGCGGTCAATTCTTACATTGGTATCGGACGCAATTTATTCCGCTTATTTCCACGAGTCCACGAAGATACAGCCATTAAAAGCTTGTATAGTGTCATTGCCGATATTTCGCGTCTTGTCTTTCCCCGCAGTCTCAACAAACTCACTACCCGTCAACTCGAAAACCTCGAAAAGCAACTTCTCGACGATTCCCTAGCCATTTTTGAAACCGACATGGGATTTGCGCGGTTAATAACAACAATTATCCGTGACGATTTCCAAGTTAAACCCAAGTACGTATTTGGTTACAGCTTGGGTGAAACGAGCATGATGGCCTCAACGGGAGTCTGGAGTGATTTTAGTCAGGGTATCAATGCATTCCACACCTCACCATTATTTGGGGATAGAGTATCGGGTCCGAAAAACGCCGTGCGGGAATACTGGGGAATGCCCACCGTCCAAGATGCTCAAGATGACAGCTTCTGGAGTACATACTTGTTGATGGCAGACCCCAAACAAGTTAAAGCATCCCTTAGCAGCGAACCTCGCGTTTACCTAACGCAAATTAATACACCCGAAGAAGTAGTAATTGCTGGGGATAGTGAAGCTTGTCAGCGCGTCATCAAAACCCTTGGTTGTAATGCCTTCCGCGCTCCCTTTAACCATGCTATTCATAACGAGGCGATGCGCTCAGAGTATTGGGAAATAGTTAAAGTTAATACATTACCAGCGGTCGAAATACCGGGTGTCAACTTTTACTCCTCCGCCGAATATCGACCGATACCGTTGAGTAGTGATGCGATACCTTCGGTAAGCTTCGCTATCGCGCACAGCATTGCCAAATGTTTATCCGAACCGCTGGACTTTCCCAAACTCGTCAACCAGGTATACAACGACGGTGCCCGTATCTTCTTAGAAACAGGTTCTGGCAATATTTGTTCGCGTTGGATTGACAAAACCCTCGAAAATAAACCCCACACCACAATTTCCCTCAACCGTCGAAGTACAGACGACCATACTACCATCGTCAGAGCAATGGCGAAACTCCTCAGCCACCGCGTACCCCTGAACCTCACACCCCTCTACAGCCAGGAAATAGCAGCCGCCAAAAAAGCCACGATTAAAACCGTTACGGTTGGCGGACACAATATTGTTGATAGTATCTTGACAAACGGAAACAGCAAATTCCAAGGTTTATCAACCCAATTACCGCTGCAAACTACACCACAAAAGCTAATTCCAGATAGTAGCAGTAATAGCAATATAGAACCCAAAATCAAGCCTATACAAGAAGAAATCGCCATGAAAAAGGTCATTAATAACAGTTTGCCAGCCAGTGAAGAACTAATATTTGAAAAGTTATCTGGAATTCCCGAAAAAGCTCCAGAATCGGTATCTCAGTCACCTGTTGCTATTCATAACTTTGAATTTAGTACATTGCACTTTGAACAAGTCACTAGTAATAATTCTTGCATTAATCAATCACACGCAGCCTTCTTAAAATCACGTCAAGAATTCAGCAAGCAAATAAGCGAAATTATCCAGCTTCAATTAGCTTGTGTGGAAAATTTATTGAGCAAATAAACGTAGGTTAGGCATCCTACCTGACCTGCAAAAAACGTAGGTTAGGCATCCTGCCTGACC
>JANNFJ010001367.1:0-2996 GCA_031379725.1 Calothrix sp. OTE_75_metabat_31 | reverse complement strand
GGTTTGAAAAGGTCTTGGTTCCTGACCTTTTTTGCTCCTCTCAATTGGTTGTAAGGTGCTAATGCCATCGATGAGAGATTTGTACCCTTTCCACATCACTGCTTCATCAAAGTTAGACCTGGCGCGTTCAATTACAGCACTAGCGAAAGTTTGATAATTTTCACATGCATACAATACTTGTTTTGCCAGGGCTTGGATGTCACCCAACGGTGCAAACAGTCCTGTTTGTGGGGTGACTATTTCTTTTGTTCCGGTGTCAACATCCCAAGCAATTGGTAGGCATCCCATGCCCATCGCTTCAATTGTTGCCATGCCAAATGGCTCAACACGACTTAGCATTAACAAAATTTTGGCTGATGCAGCAACTGAGAAAATTAACTCCCGGTGGACATAGCCATAAACGTGAATGCGGTCTGAATTAGGTAGGCAATCAATTTTAGCCCTAAATTCAGGTGTTACATTACCGAACCAGTGAAGCTTACCCGCAAAACCGAATTTAATTAGTTGTTTCCACAATTTGAGAACATCAAAGGCTCCTTTTATGGAATTATCTCCTCCTAAAAATACTAGTGAATCTTGCCGTATAACATTTAGCTTAGGTTCATCGGGAAAAATACAACCATTCCAGATAGTGGAAAGTTTTGTTTTTTGTTTTAATTGGTTGCGAAATTTACTAGCTACAGTCTCAGATACGGCAATAATCGCCTCTAAATTATCTTCTTCCTCTATTGCCTTGATCCAATAGCCAGGGGCAGTATCGTGGACTACGTAAACACATTTTATACTTGATGGCAAATAAGGAATTGCTGGCTCAAATTCACCACAGGCATTGAAAAATAAAACATCCTGTGGATTTTCTTGAAGCCATTGCAGCAAAATTTTTGGTGTTTCTGGTGCAGAACTATCCAAACTTAAAGATGATACGTGAAAATCGCAATTGTTATTTATATTGCTGGATTTCAAAAGCATCAGCATTGTAACCTGGTGTCCAGCTAAAGCTGCTTGACGACAACAGGATGCAGCCACAGGAGATATTCCACCACTGCGATCGCTCGGAACTAGCCAACAAAGTTTCATATCGAATTACGATTATAATTTTTAAGTTGTTGAAGAACTATTGACTGCCCAATCTGCCGCATAGCAATTCTCGTTGCGCTCAAATAGTGACCGCAATAATGGATAAAACTGCATGTTTTCTCATCTTGTAATCGTCCTGTATTGTATTCTCGATCCGGTAACATCACCACATTTCCTTGGCTCACTAATGCAGCTGTAATTGTTTGCTCGGCATAATGGCAACTCATGGGATACTCTGGTATCGCCAGCCATTTTTCGACAATATTCAAATCGATTGACTTATTATTTAATATACAAAAACCAGCACATAAATAAGGCTTAATATCAACTCCAAAAACTTGCTTAATTGCTTCAGGAGAAATACTATAGGGATAAGGTTGGGGGTCTTTAGCAAATATATTTATAGGCTCCGATAAATTAGCTAATTCGCGCAAATAACCTAGCGATTTAAAAGCCAGACAATCAGTATCGAGTAAAATTACTTTTTGAGATTGAGATAATACAAAAGCATCAATTAACTTAGCTCCAAATACATTTACCCTACGAAATTGTTGGCAGTATTTTAATCCTCGTTTCTCTAATTCCGGTTCGACTAACTCATTGCGTTGTTGCCGAGTAAATATTTTTGCTTGTGGCAAGTGACGTTGAATTTTTTTAATTATTTCTTTCGATACACTAACATCAGTATGAATTATTAAACTTATAGGGGCTTGGTAATGATAAACAAAAGACTTAGCTGCATATAATAAATCAACATGATGTTTCGCACCTGTAAGCATATGTACTTCAATTGCATTAGTATCTCCGTATTTAGCCGTAGTTACCGGAGCCGTTTTCTCGATATCAATTGAGCGCTTCCATAGATAGTAATAGTGTGGAAACACGTACCAAAATTGCCCCGTTTCAAGCGTTTTCAATAAAGTTGAGATTTTGACCATTTTTATTTAAGCTTTAGTAGGCTATAGAACTACTATTTGATTTTTTAAAAGATACGTAGGGTACGTTCGCCGTAGCGTAACGTACCTTCTTTTCCGAAGATTTGGTGCGTTACGCTATCGCTAACGCACCCTACATATACTTAGAATTTTTCATAATAAATCAAACCGGATTCCTATAAGTGTTCCCAAAGAGTAAGGGCTAATAATCATTACTCTTTCTCTGTGTCTCTGTGGTCAGCCTACCGACTTACTTAGATATAACTGAACTATCTGAAATTTGAGATTTATAAAGCGAATAATACATCCCTCGCGCAGCTAGCAATTCTTGATGCGTACCTTGTTCCAATAAATTCCCATTTTGCAACACAACTATTTTGTCAGCTTTTTCAATTGTTGAGAGACGATGAGCAATCACAATCGTAGTGCGATCGCGGCTAACTTCCTCAATCGCTTGTTGGACGATTCTTTCGGAATTTGAATCTAAAGCGCTTGTTGCTTCATCTAATATCAAGATGTCAGGGTCGCATAAAATTGCTCTAGCGATCGCAATCCTTTGCCGTTGACCACCAGATAGTCGAGTACCCCGGTTTCCCACTATAGTATCAAAACCTTCGGGCAAATCTTGAATAAACTCATAAGCATAAGCCCTCTTGGCAGCTTCCATAACCTCAGTCTCAGTTGCATCAGGACGACCATAGGCAATATTTTCTCGTACAGAGGTATTGAACAAAAATGTATCTTGGCTGACCATTGCGATCGCCTGTCGCCAGGAAGCAATCTGTAAATCTTTGAGGTTAATGCCATCAATTTCAATTGCACCATTTTGAGGATCGTAAAATCGCATGACTAAATCGACTAATGTCGATTTACCACTTCCTGAATGTCCAACAATTGCAATTGTTTTTCCTTTTTCAACACGAAAGTTCAGATTGTGCAATATCGGTTCGGAACTATTAGGGAAAGTAAATGTCAGGTTTTTAA
>JANNFJ010001365.1:0-8581 GCA_031379725.1 Calothrix sp. OTE_75_metabat_31 | reverse complement strand
TTTGAATACTTTGCTGAAAACTACGAGTCAAATAGTTCAAGAAATCGATTCTGTTGAATATGGTTTAACTGATATTCAAGAGTATTATGCTAATACTGGTGGGTTGAAGAAAGCGGCTGAAAAAATTGGTGGTAAAAGGGTCACTGCTAGCTTTGTCGAAAGTTTCTCGAAAGATACGACTCCGCGAAAGTTGGATGATTTATTACGGATGGAATACCGGACAAAGTTACTAAATCCTAAATGGGCTGATGCGATGGTAAATCAAGGTTCGGGTGGTGCTTATGAGATTTCACAACGGATGACAGCTTTGATTGGTTGGGGTGGTACTGCTGATTTTACTGATGATTGGGTCTACGACCAAGCTGCTGATACTTATGCGTTTGATAATGCGATGCCCTTGGCAACCATCTCCGATGGTATCGCACAAAAATTACGTCAAGCGAATCCGGAGGCTTTTCGTAATATTATTGCCAGGATGTTGGAGGCTAATGGACGCGGTTTTTGGGATGCGAGTGATGAGAAGTTACAAAAATTACGCGAGTTGTATGAATTGACGGATGAACAATTAGAGGGTGTGGTAGTTTAAATGTAGGCTGGGCATTATCTATTAATAGTAGCGGAAGTGATTCGGGAGTAAACAAAAATATGAAATTTATAATTACTATCTTTCAAGATGAAGATAAAATGTATATTGTCGAATGTCCGGCTATTCCAGGTTGCGTGAGTCAAGGTAAAACTGAAGCAGAAGCCGAATACAATATTCGAGACGCAATTAAAGAATGTTTAGAAGTCAGGGTTGAAAGAGGAATGCCATTGACTGTTATAACTCGTGAAGTGGAAGTTTCTGTGTAATGGCTACTGTACCCATATTAAAGCCGAGAGAGGTTATTAGCACGTTTGAAAAATTTGGCTGGGCAGTTGTACGTCAGCGAGGAAGTCATATTATCTTAACTAAAGAAGGACATCCAGCTACGCTTTCTGTTCCAAATCATAACGAAGTTGCTCGCGGTACATTGCGAAGTTTAATTGCTAAAGCTGGAATAACGGTAGACGAATTTTTAGAAGCTATAGATAGTTGAGTAATTTGTTCCTACAATATCAACTGCCGTGCGTATTCTATTGCTTCTTCCTGCGTCGAAACCCTTCCCTCGACTTGCGCTACAGCAATTTCGGTCAGCAAATTTCCTACCAGTGGCGAAGCTGGTAGGTTTAGTGCTATGATTAATTCCTTCCCACTTAACAACAAAGTGGGATGAGCAACCGGATCATCAGGGTTAAGGTAGCGGGCGATTAATAGTGCAATGCCCCCTACCAAGTTATCATGAGCTAATGCTAAAACGCATGTAGCTGGGAATACAAAACCCGTTTCCTGAAAGAAAAAATACTGTTCCCGTAATGGCATCTGCAAATTATGTAACTGCGGGAATAGTTTCAGGGCGGTAGTTACTGCCTTAATTTCAACACGACTATAAGTTAGTTCTGTCAATTCAATTTCTGCTATTTCGGGTTTCGAGTCAACCATGCAGGCAAGTTTGGCGATACCCAACCAAGTCGTTTTAATTGTATCGCGTACATATTTATTTAACTCGACTCCAAGTTGATGCCAAGTTTCCGATAATTTTGTAGCAATTCTATCTATCTTCAGAAGGTTCTCGCATCCCTCTTGACTCATATTTTTAAAGAAAGGTTTAAGCAATCCATCCTCCATCGCTTTAACTATCCAAGTTGTACCCGCCGAATTAGCTAACATGTAACCAAGTTCGGTACGTACTCGCTCGGCTGCAACTTTCCTAAGATGTGGTGCAAGCTTTTGAATCATCGCTTGTGTAACGCTATCAATATCAAACCCCAATTGTGCAGCTTGCCGATATCCCCGCATCAATCGCAGGGGGTCATCTTCAAGGTTTTTGGCCGATACCATGCGTAATACACGCTTGGAGATATCGTCGTAACCATGTAGTGGGTCGATAATACTTTGGGTATGGGGATTGTATGCGATCGCATTCACTGTAAAATCCCGTCGTTGTAAATCTGTCTCTAAACTATCTCCTTCCTGCTGGGCAATATCAACGGTAGCGTTGGGAAATACCACCCTTGCAATTTGCCTTTTGGCATCGAGTAATACAAACCCTGCTTTATAGTGTGCAGCTAGATTCTTCGCAGTTTTAACAGCATCTGTCGGGAGAATGAAATCTAAATCGAGATAATCGCGCTTTTTTCCTAAAATTGCATCTCGCACCGCACCACCAACTAAGTAAACTGGTTGCGGCATCAATTCTAAGCTAAAAGGGTAATTTTCCGGCGATAAGGTCGGCAGCATCAAGTTTGACATTAATTTAATAAAAATAAACCCAAAGTTAAGTCAATAACGGTGTTCCTTAAGCTAGATTAACAATATAGCTTTCTGGAGTTGATTGCTTATGTGTGTTTGTGTCAACTGCCACTACGTAGACCGTTGCGTAACTTATAATGCTGTAGAAACTCAGCATCAACAGCCTCATTTAACCGAAACCCCTAGTTTTGAGCCAAATGAGCCATCGATTAATGTCAACATTCGTACAGAAGGTGAAATTATCGAGATGGAATGGGATGTTGTCGGGTGCTTGAGTTTTAAGGAAGAAAAAGGCAAATGGTCTAAATTACGTCCGGGTGAATTAGTTCCGACATGACTTATTTTAAATGCGGCTATCGCTCTTTGATGCGATAGTCGTATATTTATATTCACAAAAACACAAAAATGGCGTGCTGATTGCAGTACCGTTCCGGTGCTAGACGTATTAAATAAAGACGATTGTAGAGAGATTTATTGCCATCAACTGCTGGGCATTTATACCCTGGCGGCAACATAAATTAAATCTAAAATTCGAGACAAAGGCAAGTAAAAAAATTAGGGCGATAATTTAGACATGGAATCTGGAATTTTGACTCGTGTACTTCCAGGTTAAATACTAGGTATATCGGGGCAGAATAACAATATAATCAGAAAAACTGAGCTTTCGTGCCAAGTAAGGATATTTCAGGTTATTTTGAAATGGACAGAGCATTCCAAACTTAAAATCAAAAATCCCAAGCTGGTATATATAAAGTAAAAATTGATGCAGGGCGATGGTTCTAAATAATATCACGAATTGGCGGCAACCGCTTGAGGTTGCATCATGCACATCAGGTCTTGAATCCCTTTTTGCAGATATCGTGTCACCGTCATCGGACTAGTACCAATTTTTTTCGCTGCATCTTTACGCGAAAGTTCCTTCAAAAATACTAGCTCAACAGCCATACGTGGTTTATCTTCAAGTTGGTTGATGGCACCTTGAAGTTGCTGACGTTCTTCTTCTTCGTGCTGTGCTACTGCTGAACGAGGACAGGGAAGTGCTTCACCTAGAGTAATTTGACAATCGACATAGTGAACCACAGTTGCGTCTAAACTCAAAGGCATCCGGTTTTGAGCAGCAAGCTTGGTTTCTTGCCATTCTTGCAGCGATACATCAAGTAGGTTGGCAATTTCCGCATCTCTTGGGGGACGACCTAATGAATCGGCCAAATCTTTACGAATTTTTTGTCCTTCGTTGTATAGTTCCTGCCAACGACGAGGAATCTTTAATAAAGTACTGCGATCGCGCAGGAAGTGCAGCATCTCACCCCGGATATAAGGCACTGCGAATGAGCTAAAAGCATAACCTTGGCTGGGGTCAAAGCGCTCAATTGCCCGAATTAGACCAAAATAACCAATTTGTTCCAAATCCTCGTAAGGCTCGTTACATTGATGGCTGAATTTGTGTGCCATTTTCCGCACTAAACCAGTATGCAACTGCACCAACTGATTGCGAAGCTTAATCGAAGGATTTTGGTGATAGATAAGCAGAAGCTCCATACTATCACTTGCTTGAGTGCGGAGATTTTCCCCGTTGTAACAATTACCGTACCGCATACACGACTGACTTGCTAACATAAAAATATCCCCTTCAGTAACCCCTTTACCGACTAAATGGAGTTGCGTAAATCTCCATCGAAGCTGTAATTATTTTCCTTACGAAAGGTTTTATACACCATTCGTTGTTTTACTGAACTTATAATCGGGTGCTATTTTACAATCCGGTATTTATACGGATCGTTTTTTAAGGATTTTCTGTTGTTGGTAGATTTTTAGCTGCGTCAGTAATGCTATAAATCTAGATTTAGGCAACATTGATACGAGAGAGAAATAGCCTTAATCGCTTACTGTGCTTACAGATTAGCTATCAGCATCATCCGTGGCGATCGCATTAAATTGTTTTCCTACACTTGTTGTACCCAAAATCGGGCACTGTTTTACAATTAGGTAAAATATTTTTCAAAAAAATTTATACTTTGGGGGGCAGTAGGAAACTGTCGCCGAAATGAAGCCAAAAATTACCATACTATTTGAGTATCTAAGCGAATGAGATGATTGTCTTTAGTTTTAACTTCCTGACCTTAAAAATATGAAACATGGTATTCTACACTACAAAATTTTGTAAAATAAAAGGGAAGTCGGAAACCAAGAATAAGTTCTCTCGACTATCCTTAGCCGATAATTGTGGAATTCTGTAGGGCAGTCGCACTTTCTGGTGCATCAAAACCAACAACAATGTAAAATAGTCTAAATAATTATTACTCCAATCAAGTCCTATGGACGCTTCAGAACTCAAACGCGAAATCGAAACGCTGTCTCGCCGCCTGGGTAAAACCCGGGACTATCTTTGACATCCCCGCACTGACAGCCAAAATTCAAGATTTAGAACAAATATCGGCGCAACCGGAATTTTGGGACGACCAAGCCCAAGCACAGCAAACGATGCAGGAACTCGACGAACTCAAAGTACACCTGTCACAGTTCCACCAATGGCAAAGTAATTTGGAAGATACTAAAGCAGTCCTCGAACTGTTGGAACTAGAATCCGATGTGGGGCTACTTGGAGAAGCAGAATCGACCGTCACCGAACTTCGCCGCGAACTTGACCAGTGGGAATTAGAACAATTACTCTCGCGTCCTTACGACAAAGAAGGGGCAGTATTGACAATAAACGCTGGTGCAGGTGGTACAGATTCGCAAGATTGGGCCGAAATGCTACTGCGGATGTACACCCGGTGGGCAGAAGACCACGACTATAAAGTTAAGCTTGTCGAACAATCAGAAGGTGACGAAGCCGGAATCAAATCAGCAACTATTGAAATTAACGGGCGCTATGCTTACGGTTATTTGCGTTCGGAAGTGGGTACTCACCGTCTCGTGCGAATTTCACCATTTAATGCCAACGGCAAGCGACAAACTAGCTTTGCCGGGGTGGAAGTTATGCCCGATATTGACAATAGCGTACAGCTAGATATTCCTGAAAAAGATTTAGAAATTACTACTTCGAGATCTGGTGGTAAAGGTGGGCAAAACGTAAACAAGGTAGAAACTGCCGTGCGCGTTGTTCACTTACCTACGGGTATCGCGGTACGCTGTACCGAGGAACGCAGCCAACTACAGAATAAAGAAAAAGCTCTTGCCCGCTTGAAAGCGAAACTGTTGATAATTGCTCAACAACAACGCGCTAAAGAAGTCGCCGAAATTCGCGGTGATATCGCCGAAGCATCCTGGGGCAACCAAATCCGTAACTACGTATTTCATCCCTATCAATTGGTTAAAGATTTACGTACTAGTTTAGAAACCACTGCTATTCTTGATGTTATGAACGGCGAACTCGACCCGTTTATCCAATCTTACCTGCGATTGAATGAGGGCGTAGGGAGCGGGGAATAGAGGGGAAGAAGGAGAGGTAAGGCAAGAAGCGAAAAAGTATTTTCTAGCCTTCCTCGCTTCTCTACTCCCTAATCCCTACTCCTTAATCCCTCTCCCCTGTTGCCAACATGGCAGCTTTACTTCCAGCTAACTGTTACAGTAATAAAAGGTTTGTCATTAAATTATTATGGAAAATTCTTCTACCGAAGCTAAACCTAGTTATGTAAAGCTTGCCATGCGGAATATGGTGCAAAAGCGTTTGACATCGCTCAAGCATTTTGCACTTACAACCGTGGGTCTATTAGCTGTTTTAGTCGGTTTAGCTTATCTAACTCGTTAACGAGAACACAGATTAAAGTGCAATTAGAACTGTGCGTACAAGATTATTTTGATGATTCTCAATCCGGAGTTGTAAACGCTGGCGATATCGATGCCAAAATTACACCCGAAACTTGGGAAAGTTGGTTTGAACATTGGTTGGAAATGTTGCAATCAAATCTTCCTCCTGCATCAACCTATGAAATTGCACTGCGTTTAACAGACGACAAAGAAATTCAACAATTAAATGCTCAGTACCGTCAGCAAGATAAGTCAACCGATGTATTAGCTTTTGCTGCACTAGAGGTTGATTCTCCTCTACCGGCATTTGATTCTATCCCGTTATACTTAGGCGACATTGTTGTTTCTATCGATACAGCGAGAAGACAAGCTGAACAACAAAATCACCCATTATCGACTGAGTTAGCTTGGCTGTCAGCGCATGGCTTACTGCACTTGCTGGGCTGGGATCATCCGGATGATGAATCTTTAAGTCGAATGTTAGAACAGCAAGTAATATTACTGAAGTCAGTTGGTGTTTCTATTGACATAGAATAGTGTTAACATTGTTCGCGTAAGTGCGATTTTCTGATGGTGCTTTTATAATACTTTTATGGAAATTTAACAAAGGGACAATGTGCTTTTGTAACTGAAATAAACTCCATTTAACTAAATTCTGCCTTTATATACTTATGCCTATGTCTCAAGAACTGTCGTCACCACCAGCAAAAACCAATTTTGAAACAGTTATCCCAAGCGAACGGGCACTGTCTTGGAAGGTGGCATCAAATCTATTTGTTAGCTTTAAGTATGCTTGGGCTGGTATCAGCTATGCTTTTATATCTCAAAGAAATTTTCGTATCCATGTATCAGTTGGCGCTCTGGCAATTGGCTTGAGCGTTTTTTTACAACTGCAACCAGTCGAAATCGCTGTAATCGGGATAACCAGTGGTTTAGTTATGGCGTTGGAGTTGATCAATACGGCGATTGAATCGCTTGTCGATCTCACAGTTAAACAAACTTACCATGAATTGGCAAAAATCGCTAAAGATTGTGCGGCTGCAGCTGTACTAATCTCGGCTTTGGTTGCAGTTTTAGTCGCTGGTACGCTTTTGCTGCCTCCTTTATTAAAATTAATTATGTTGGCAATTAATTCCTAACCAGATTTAATTGGGTAAAATATTGTTTGTTAGGGCACAATTTGTGCCCTTTTTATGTCTTACTGCACTACTGCTTGAACGTTTTCGATTGAACATTTTGCTTCGGCATTACCCAAGCGTTCTAAAATTTGTTCGGCACTCATTAAGCGCTTGATGACAACTTGACCAATGGTTTTATGATTTGCTAATTCTGATGGGTCTATCGGTTTAACTTCGATGGTCAAAATTGTATCTTCTACTTGATAAAGGTATAATACTTCATCTTTTTCTACTAAGCAAAAATTAGTTTTGCGGATATCTGGTTCTCGTCTCCATGCGGCTATTTGCCAAAGCCCTTCAGATGCCCATACTCTTCCAACTGTCCATCCTTCCGATAAGAAAAAGTATTTCACGATGGTTGTTCTCGCTATTGGCAGTTAATTAATGCTGTTTATAATAGCGCAGTTAGTCAAGGAAATCAGGATCGAGAAACTAACCACAGAGGACGCACCAGGGCGCAGAGGAAGAGAGGAAGAGAGGAAGAGAGGAAGAGAGAAGAAATGTATTTGGGATTGAGACCCCGTAGGGGCAGTTAGACATCGTGGCTGATAATACTCATATCTGTAACGTCGTATAACATTCTCATAAATTTGGCGTGGAATTTTGGCATCTTTATAGTAAAATAACTCACCATTAACTTTAAATTTTATCGAATATGTATTGGTTCCCATTCTCTGGTCAACCTTTTGCTCGAACTAAACAAATTATTAGTTTATTTTGTCTATGTTTGCTACTACTCGTTAGTTGTGCAAATCCCCAGGCTAACAATTCTGGGGGTGGTGGAGATAGTCGTATTCTGATTGGGACGACGAATAAACCTCGGACTCTTGACCCTGCGGATGCCTATGAAACAGGTTCGCTGGGTTTGATATATAACATGAGCGATAGGCTTTATACTTATAAGCCGGGAAGCACGCAGATTCAACCGCAGTTAGCAACGGCTTTACCTTCTATTAGCGCTGATGGGTTAACTTATACTATGCCATTGCGTCAGGGTGTGGTTTTCCATGATGGGGAAACGTTTAATGCTAAAGCAATGACGCTGAGTTTAGAACGATTTATTAAAAATGGTGGCAAACCTGCATTTTTGCTTGCTGATATTGTGGAGTCAGTGAAAGCGACGGGTGATTATGAGTTAACAATTAAATTAAAAAAACAGTTTGCTGCTTTTCCTTCGTTGTTGGCTTTTTCTGGAGTTTGTGCGGTATCACCAAAGAGTTACCAAGTCGGAGAAGGTAAGTTTAACCCTAATTTTTTTGTGGGTACGGGACCTTATAAGTTAGCAAAATTTGCTAGCGATAAAATTCAGTTTGATGTTTTT
>JANNFJ010001364.1:0-2300 GCA_031379725.1 Calothrix sp. OTE_75_metabat_31 | reverse complement strand
ATCGCTGAGTTGATACTTGAGATTAACAATAGCGAGACCGCAGCGGTTCAATATGAATATTCACTTGAACTGGATAGTATTTTTCTTGTAATAAGCTCACAACTTTTTCCATCACCAAATGAGCCGATTCTACATAAACAGGCATCACAATGAGATTCATTTCAATAAAACATTGCTTACGAAGAACTCCCCTTGATCGAATATTCAGGGCATTAATTACTTCGGGCACCGACATCACTACTTGATAAATTTCATCGCTAGGAACTGCTATTTCGTCAATTAACAAGGGCAAGTTTTCTTTCATAATCACCCAAGCACTCTGCCAAATCAAACCAGCCACTGGTAATGATAAGGCAATATCAACCCAGTACCATTGTAAAAACACTACTGACATCAAACCGATCAAGACAGAAATTGTGACCCAAATGTCACTCATCGTGTGGTGAGCATCTGCTAGTAGCAGGGAACTTTGCCACCGCTGTCCTTGGCGTTTTTCATAGTAAGCCACAAAAATATTAATTCCTAAAACCACTAATAACAACCATAGCTCTGTTACGGATATGGTGAGAGCTGGGTTAGTTTGCCAGCACCGTTCGATCGCACTTTTCAAAATTTCGGCACCCGCCACCCCCAAAAGCACCGCCATCACAATCGCTCCCACTGCTTCTACCTTCTGGTGACCGTAGGGGTGTTCTCGGTCGGGAATAGGCGAAGAATAATGGTTAGCTACCAAACCTAGCATATTATTAGCACTATCCGTCAGGCTATGGACAGCATCAGCCATCAAACTCAAAGACCCAGTTAGCAAGCCAACTGATAGCTTAATAGCAAGTACCACTAGATTAAATACTAGGGTCTTAATTAGTACCTTCCGGATGGCTATTGTTCTTCGGTCTCTTTTCACTAACATGGTTTGCACTTGTTGATTACAATATCATTAGCTAGGATAGTTAGCCACATTCAATATGCCCAAATCTTTAAATTTATCAACATTCAAAGTTGAGAATATATATCAATAGCTGATATAATTGAGGAAATATGCAATATCAGTATTAATGCTTATAACTATTGAAGGGTCGTTCATTGGCGGACAGCTTTCCCGTACCGGTCAGCTCAAGAATTTACAGATTAAAACCTCCGATCGAATACAGCAAGTTAAAGTACCCAAAAGCCTCCGGCCACTTCTTGCTCAGGTGCTAAAATCTAGCACTAATCTGAAACTTCAAGTAAAAATTGGCCACCGCAAATTCAAGGCTATGCAGGTTTTAATGACGACTGGCGGACAAGAAAAAATAGTCCGGAGTAAACATCTGCCCGCAACTAAAATTCAAGTGTGCAGCAAGGGTTCATGCCATAAGCAAGGTAGCAAAAAACTATGCGCTGGCCTCCAAGCAATGATCCAAAGCCAAAATTGGCAAGATCTGGTAGTAATCGAAGAAGTCAGCTGTTTAAAAGAATGTAAACAGGCACCAAATATTAGATTGAAGCCCTCTGGCGAAATCTGCCATGAGGCTTCACCGCAAAAGATTAAAAGATTACTAGAATCAACCTTGGTAAGTTAAAAACAGTGTAATAACCAAAAACAAGGTTTCAGACTAACTGAAATCTCGGAGCATTTTTTTAATCTCGATCGTGTGTAGTTCTTCAGTCCCAATCATATTGCGCGCAAACTCTTCTAAATACACGCTAGCATCCTGCACGATATCTAACAAGTCTTTATATAACTTCAATGCTTTTGATTCATGAGAAAAGCTCTCTGTCAAAATATCTTTGACAGTATGTTTGTAGGTTTCTTCCATGGGAGCAATATTCAAGGAAGGATGTCCTTCGAGACCAGTTAATATTTCTCCCACCTGCTGGGCATGTAGCAAGGATTCATTAGCCTGCGCCTTGAAAAAGTCAACAATTGGAATACGGTTGGGTCCTGTCACCATTAAAGAATAATGGGTATAGCGAACAACACCAGCTAGCTCAAACTCCATAATGACGCGCAAGGTATCGATAGTCTTGGCTTGGTCTAAGTCTCTCATTATTCTTTAACTGGCTCTATAAGTTATTGATAATAATCATTTTGAACTAATTAAGACTTTTTATCAATGCAGCTAAATAAAATAAGATGAAGTCACTCGGCTACATAGTAGTTAATCGCTGCGCTGTTCGGCCATAACCAAAACCTAACTTGGTTACACAGTAGGAAGTGCCGCAGAGGGGCAGCCAATGGGCAACTTTCGCTGACAGGGAGAGACGCTGCCAGTATTGAGCCGACAACTTAGACTCGGTTTGCACATCTAATACCTGAT
>JANNFJ010001341.1:0-1537 GCA_031379725.1 Calothrix sp. OTE_75_metabat_31 | reverse complement strand
TTGATGGGGGACATGGGGCTTTTTATCTTTCCGGAAACTCAAATGCTACGCTTTCATTGTGGTTGCTCGTTCGATCGCGTGTTGGGGGCACTGAAAATATTAGGGCAAGAAGAATTACAAGATATGATTGTCAAAGACAACGGTGCTGAGGCTATTTGCGAGTTCTGTGGTAATGTCTACCAGGCAACTTCAGACGATTTAGCTCAATTAATTGTTGATTTACAAATCGATGCATCTGCATCAGTCTAAGGTATAAATCGGAACTTCTATTTGTGGCAATTAATGGTATTTATAAGATACCTTAGTTCAGAAACTAGCTTTTTCTCGACGAGAAAGTTAATATTGGCAACAAAGTGAGTTTCGATCTCAAATCCTTTTCGCTATAAAACTAATTTGGTGTGAGAGATGACAGAAGGGGATATTCCAAAAAGCTGGTCAAAAGCCACAGGAAAAAAGTCAGATGAAGTGACAAGATTATCCCGTAAAGATTTACATCAAGCTAATGCTGATGTCTCAAGTTCCGGTTCGACCTCTAATACTGTGAAACAGCGAAAAAGAAGTAGGACGGAGAAAGTAGATTTGGAACGTCACTCGCAAGCTGCCCAGACGGCAACTAATGCCTCTGGAAAATTGCCCCGCTGGACAAAAAGTTGGCTTTTGTGGACTTTATTGCTGGCAATTGTGCCTAGTACGATTGCGATTGTGGCAACGGCAATGTTGTTTAAATTACCAACTGCTCCAAATTGTCCAGCGATTTTTTGGCCCCTCGCTAGTGCTTCAGTGCGGATGCATTGCGCTCAGTTAGCGGCTTCTAAGCAAACAGTCAATGACTTGCTCCAAGCGATCGCACTAGTCAAGCAACTCCCGCAAAATCACCCCCTGCGTGGAGAGGTTGACCGCTTTTTGGAGGAATGGTCTAACGATGTACTCAAACTGGCCGACCAAACTTTTCAAGCGGGTCAACTCTCGGAAGCGATCGCAACTGCAAAGCGCATTCCCGATGATATGGCTGCCTATAAATTAGTTCAAGCAAGAATTGACAAATGGCAGACAATATGGTCAAAGGGTGAAGGAATTTATAAAGAAGCCGAAGAAGCATTACGTAACGAACGCTGGCAGCAAGCGTTTATGACTGCTTCACGGTTATTACGGGTCGATAATAAATTCTGGGAAACAACCAAGTACCTGCAATTAAATAACTTAATTACAAAATCGCGTGAAGATGGCGATAAATTAACAAAAGCTGAAGATTTAGCCAAAGGTGGCTCAATAGACAATTTAATAAAAGCAATTAAGATAGCCGAATCGATTGGTGCAGATAGTTATATATATCAAAAAGCCCAATCGGCAATTCCCCTATTCGGTCAGCAAATGTTCGAGATAGCCCAGAAAAAGCTCGACAACCGAGATGCTGATGAAGCAATTTCCATTGCCCAGCAAATCCCGGCAAACGCTGGTTTACAAACCGAAACCGAAGACTTTATTACCATTGCTGAAGCCCAACGCAATGCCTGGGTTGGCACAGTATCTGGTTTAG
>JANNFJ010001335.1:0-8520 GCA_031379725.1 Calothrix sp. OTE_75_metabat_31 | reverse complement strand
ATAAAGCAATCTAAAAATCTCTAATTACGTATTTTTTGGTAACATTTAATCTTAATTAGTGCAAGATATAAGCCATTAGGCTCGTTTGTAGAATATTATTGGTGAGTAAAAGGTATGCCGCAGGCAAAGATTTTTTCTTATCCCACTGTATTTAGGGCACGATACTATCGTGCCCCTACGATGCTTTTCGCGTCTATGAGGCATTTTTATTTTGTTGTAACCAGCCTAATAAATCGTCAGTAGAAGTAAAATCCATTGAAGCCTCACCAAGTGCATCGAGTTGTTCAAGCCCGTAGGGCACAATACGATCGTGCCCTCATCATCCTAATCGCACCACTAGCCATCTTGATTTTGCTGCAACCAGCGTACTAAATCGTCGGTAGAGGTAAAATATAATAAAGCTTCAGAAAGTGCATCGAGTTCTTCAAGCGTTAGAGACTCAATAGACGCACGATTTTGCTGTGATACCTCTCCAAACCGCCTCGAAAGCTGTCGCAGAATAGTTGACAGTTCACCACGCTCGTAGCCAATGCGCTCAACACTAGTAATGTAAGTCATTTTACGCTCCTGTTCAAATTTCTGAAAATCTTGCCAAAACTCTTTCTCTAAGCCTCTTGGCAAGATCATAACCCAATCGATAAACTTATACAGTTTGCGAATATCTTGTTCGCTTAATCCCAAGTCATAAAGCCTGCGAATGAGGCTAAATTTCCAGTGTTTGCGCTGTGTTGCCTCCTTTAAGGTCTGCTGGGTTTTCAGGTGTGCCATGACGACAGTAGCAAAGACGTTATTACTCGCTTCTAACTCTTTCCAACGTCTTTGATATTTGAGCAGTTTGACAGTACCGAATTTGAAGTATAAAACAGTGTCATCGTAACTAAAACTGTAAGTATTCGGATGCCATTTTTTGTCAGAATCGCACAAAATTGCGAGACTGATTGCTGACTGTTTATAGCGGTCAAAGATGCGGAAGTTATAGGTAAACATCCTCAGCGCAAATTCTTCTTCGGGCTGTCCTTGGACTTCGACGTGTATATATAACCACTTATCTTCACCGTTAAGGCAGCGAACTTTAACTAGTTTATCAGCATACCTTTTACCTTGTTCGGCATCGTTTGATATTGCTTGGAATTCCTTATCTAAAAACTCGTGGGGGACTTGCCAGTTTATAATTGCAGCAGTTTTGGGAAAGAAAAATTCGATTGCTTGCTGAAAATATGCTTCTAAAATGTCTTTCCAAGGGCTATCGTAATCTGCCCGTTGAGTATCATCGGTCATAAATCAATCGGTAGTGCAGGTGTTCTGATTTTAAAATATCAAGTTAATGCTGGAACGATGTTTATATATCGATTTATAAATGAGTATAGGTATTATTAACTACGCGATGATTTTAAATACCCCGTAGGGGCAGTTAGGCATCGTGCCCCGATAATATTGTGGGATAACGAAAAATCCTTTAATAACGCTCTTTTATGATGAATAAATAAAAATATCCGTAGGTTGGGTTTCACTTTGTTACACCCAACCTACGTCTAAGTTTAAAAATGAAACTGCTATTTAAAATCCGCTAACAAGTCAGGTTATAGTAATGGTAGGTCGATAAATAAAATTAATTTTATGTCTCAAATTAGTGTTGAAGAAGCAAGCCGTAACCTGAAAAAGCTTTTAGAGCAGGTAGCTACTGGAGAAGAAGTGATTTTAGTAGAGCAAGATCGGGTAGTAGCTCGGTTAGTTCCACCTACAGACAAAGAGCAGTGGTTAAATAGTGTAAGGGCATTACGCAATTCTGTAAAAGTAAAAGGTGAGACCCTGAGTACAACAGTAATTACAGCACGGCAAGAGGAGCGATATTGATTTACCTTGATACAAGTGTTATCGTTCCCTTTTATTTACCAGAAATTCTTAGTGAGACAGTTGAACAATTATTTCGGACAGAAATTCAATTAGGACTGAGCCAATTAGTTGAAGTAGAACTATTTTCTGCACTTTCGCGTCGAGTTAGGATGGGGCAAATTTCTCAGGTAGATGCCCAATCAATTGTAGAAAGATTTCGGGCAGATCGGTTAGCTGGTTTTTATACTTTGCTATCAATTGAGCCAGTTCACTTCAATTTAGCGCAGGGATGGATAAGTCGCTTTGACACAACTTTACGAACTTTAGATGCATTACATTTAGCGATCGCAGCAGCTAATAACCTACGATTAGTAACGGCAGATGAAGCTCTAGGAAAAAGTGCTGAAATTATTGGCTTAGAAGTTCAAATATTGAGAATAATAGTCGATTAGAATGGTTAGCGCAAAGGAGCAAATCACTATTTATAAATATTCGTAGGGGCAGTTAGGCATCGTGCCCTGATACCGTGGGATAACGAAAAATCCTTCAAATAATTTAGTGGTACATATAGTCTTCTCGAATACCCGAAATCCCGCCCTACCATTGAATGGTAGGGCGCGAGTAGGAACAAAGCCTGCGCTACCGCAGGCTGTGCGTTTCGATTAGCACTTACTGGTTTAACCCTGGGGCGGTCTTGTGGGAAAACGAGACGTAAGGCTAAAACCCTTGTTTTACAAGTGTTGCACAAGATGCATTTATGCCTATTAGTAATTATTATTTGCGATTTGCGATTTGCGAATATAGAATGTAATCACCTTTGTGATTACATCTGTCAATACAATCATGAAGAAAATAATATGTTAAAGCCTCAAGATATTGTTGTTTTACTTAAATTACACAATTTGGGTAGTTCAGAATGGACTTACAATAAGCTGGCTGATAGCCTTGGTATCAGCGCATCTGAGGTACATGCTGCCTTAAAGAGATGCCAGGTTAGTGGTTTGTATGATTCTTACTTAAAAAAAATTAGAAATGCTGCTGTGCTTGAATTTTTAATTCACGGTATTAAATATGTATTTCCTGCTCAACCAGGAGCTATAGGTAGAGGTATGCCCACAGCACATTCTTCAGAGCCTTTAAAAGATTTGGTTGTTAGTGACCCCAGCAATACTTATGTATGGGCTTCTCCGAATGGGAATGTTAGAGGACAAACAATTAATCCTCTATATAAATCTGTTCCCGAAGCTGCGAACAATGACCCAGAACTGTATCAAATGCTTAGTTTGGTTGATGCAATCAGAGCAGGACGTGCCCGCGAACAACAAATTGCTTGTCAAGAACTTGAAAAAAGACTGGCAGTGCAATGAATCAACAAATATAAATGATAAAATTATTGGCTTCTACTGGCTTACAATTGGCAGTCGATGCAATATTTGACAATCTCTTGGGAAAACGAAAAAGCATTGGAGGAATTGTTATAAGCAAAAATAATATAATCTAAATTATGCGAATAATTGCCCGCAGCACTTTACGAAACTTTTGGGAACTATACCCCGATGCTGAACAACCACTTAAAGCTTGGTACGATGAAGCATCTAGGGCGGCATGGGAGAGTCCAACAGATATTAAGAATACGTACCGCAATGCTAGTATTATTGCAAATAATCGTGTGGTTTTTAATATTAAAGGTAACAAATACCGTTTAATTGTTCATGTACGCTACGATATTGAGATTATTTTTATTCGCTTTATAGGGACGCATAAAGAATACGATGATGTCGATGCAACAATAATTTAAGGTAATAAATATGCTTGAACTTCAACCAATTAAAAATGAAGCTGATTATCGTGCAGCGTTAGATGAAATTGAAAGATTATTTGATGCGGAACCAAATACACCAGAATTTAACCGCTTGGATATTTTAACTACTTTAGTGGAAGCTTACGAACAGCGGCATTATTCCATAGAAGCACCTGACCCGATTGAGGCAATTTTATATTATTTAGAATCCCGTGGGTTATCTTGGCAAGATTTGGAGTCGATTGTTGGTTCTCAAGGACAAATTACGGAGGTTTTAAATCGTAGACAAGAGTTAACTTTAGAGATGATTCGCCGTTTAAATCAGGAATTTGGGATTGCAGCGGAAGTTTTGATTCAACCTTATCCCTTGATGCAAAATTCAGCCTAATCTTGTGTTGTCGTCAATATTAGTGCAGATTTTCTGATGTTAAAATATCAAGTTCGCACTAGAACGATGTTTATACATCGATTTATAAATAATTTTAGGTATTATGAACTACGCGATTATTCCAAATACCCCGTAGGGGCACGATACCATCGTGCCCTGATACCTTGGGATAACGAAAAATCCTTTAATAAGGAAGCTTTATCGAATACCCGAAATAACGCTTTATCCAAGGATAGTGCTGAGACAGTTGAACAATTATTCCGGACATTCATATTTAGACTTTGGGAGGTCTTCAAACTTTAAACTCCTGTCAGTTTCAACATAAAGAACCCGATTAATCATATCTCTACCAGCTTCGATTTCGGCTATTATGGCAGAACAAGCAATATTTACCACTTCAATCTGTTCTCTACGTAGTAAAGTCCCATCACAAATTAGAATAATGCCAGCATGAACTTCACGAATATTAGCAAACCGCTCAAAATCTCTCACATTTGCAGTTACTAAAATCCGGTCTTCTTGAAAGGCATACTCTAAAATTTCATAGTCTGGTGTATTTAATAAATTACGGTCTCTAACAGACACAGCGTCAAGCATCTTTTGACACAAATAACTAGCAATTAATGGTGACAAATCCTCATCAATTAAAAGCTTCATTTTTGTTTCGGTCTACCAACAACGGGGTAAGCTCTTACATAGATGAGGGCAAACTCCATATCTTCATCAGATAAATAAGGATAATCCTCTCGAATTACTTCTTTTGACTCACCGCGATCGAGCATTGCTCCAATGTGCCTAACAGTCAGGCGAGAGCTAGGAAATACTGTTTCACCAGCCATAATATCAGGATTAGACACTAAACTATCTTTCCACTGATTGAAACGAGTAACCAATTGAGATAGCTCCGACGATATTGCATCAAGCTGTAGTACAAAATAACGTGCTATTTGTAGCTGCGTACTTTTATGAGCCAGAGCATCTACTAAACGGCTGTATAGAAGAATCCGAAAATCGACCGAAAAAGTAAAATCCACCTCTCTCAAGGCCTTAAGGTAAACCAAAGCGGCAAAAGTCAGCCGTGGAGGGTTAGCGTTAGAAGTAATAACTAGATACTCCAATTCCTTATAGACTCTTTTGGCTGGAACCTGAACAAAAGCAGCAGCTTCAGTTGGAGTGAAAACAACATTCATTGTTTTTAATAAAATATTCCCTCTACAGGGAACATTTTATCATACTAAGTTCATAACTTTTTGAAGTTTTTGCCCCAAATATTTAGAAAGTGCTGAAATTATTGGCGTAGAAGTTCAAATATTGAGAATAATAGTCGATTAGAATGGTTAGCGCAAAGGAGCAAATCACTATTTTCAAATACCCCGTAGGGGCACGATACATCGTGCCCCGATACCGTGCGTGGGATAACGAAAAATCCTTCAACAAGCAATAATTTAGCGCTACACATAGTCTTATCGGATACCCGAAATCCCGCCCCAGGGTTTAACCCCTTCCTTGCCGTTACCAATATCTTACTTACATGTGAATAGTCGTGAAACCCATGTCCCGACTAGGGTTGAAAACCCATAAGTTGAATAGCGCTCATTCCTCTAAAAGAGGACTAAAAACACACATATTTTATAAATTTAGTCCATTTCAATGGACTTCGGCTATTAGCTTGGGGTTTACGACAATTTCTCAGTCATATGTAAAATGTTCGTAATGGCGAAGGTTTGCATCCTGGAGCGGTCTTGTGGGAAAACAAGTACGTATGTAGGGGCGCAAGGCATTGCGCCCTCTTGACTGCGGGGTGATATACTGTACCTCATAAACCTACAATGTGCTGTAAATTGTCATTGCGAATAAAGCGATCGCACAGCGTATCCCCTTGGCACTTAGCGGAATAAAGCGATCGCAATATCTATACCTTACGATCGCTTCCCTCAATATCATTACGCTCGCAATAACAAACTATATTTTTACAGATTTGGGATGCTTCCTTCTTGTAATGCCAAAGAAGTATTGCATTAATGCACCATACATGTACATTAATGGTAATTTTTAATCAATATAAAAAAGTTAAGTATAAGGTGTCAAAGGTGATTTTGCAGAAGTTGCGGGATTTGGAAGAGGAAATACAAGCGGATTTGCGCGTGCTGGAGGAATTACTAGGATGAGTCAAACCTCTAAATTAAATTGGCATATTCCGGAACAGTGGAAGCTTATTTCTATTGGCGATTTAACTTCCGATTGGAGAGGGGGAGCATCATTCAAGCCTGAAGATTTTAGAGAACATGGGTTTCCTGTTCTGCACAAAGGAGCGATTCAAAAGGGAGGAAATATTTTAATTGATGCAAAGAAAAAAACTTTTACAACAGAAGATTATGCCAATAAGAATAAAAAGTCGGTGATTGATAAGTCTTACATGGCGGTTACTTTAAGAGATTTGGTACCCTCTGGGCCGTCTATTGGACTCATTGCTAATTTAGCAAATTCGCCAAGCTCAAAGTATATTTTGGCTCAAGGTGCGTATGGATTTCAAGCCGATATTACCCGCTTAGAGCCGAATTACCTAGTATGGTTGTCAAATTACGAACCATTTCGAGAATATATAAAAAGCTATAGTGTTGGTAGCACGCAAATTCATATTCGTACCCCAGTATTTCAAGAACTGCAAATCCCCCTCCCTCCTTTAGAAGAACAACAGCGCATTGCTGCCATCCTCGATAAAGCTGATGCAGTGCGGAAAAAGCGATCGCACGCAATCCAACTAACAGAGGAATTATTGCGTGCAACTTTTTTGGACATGTTCGGCGACCCTGTTACAAATCCGAAAGGGTGGGAGATTAAGCCCATGTCCGAAGTTATTGAGAATATTCAAGCAGGGTGGAGTACAAAGGGAGAGGAACGGCAATGTGAGAAAGACGAATGGGGAGTTTTAAAAATTAGTGCAGTAACTTTTGGACGTTTTAAACCCTATGAAAACAAAGTTGTTAAAGACATTCCATTGGGTAAATCTCTTATTATCCCAAAGAGAGGAGACTTGCTTTTTAGCAGGGCAAATACACGGGAATTAGTCGCTGCAACCTGTTTAGTCGAAAAGGATTATGAACGTTTATTTTTACCAGATAAGCTATGGCGAATTATACCAAATAGTAAATTTTCTAATTCTGAATATTTAAAATTTCTTCTTACAGAACCAAAGTACCGAAGTTTGCTTGCACAAAAAGCAACTGGAACAAGTGGCTCTATGTTAAACATCTCACAACAAAAATTACTAGAAATGGATGCGCCAATGCCTGATGTAGATAAACAGAATTTTTTCGCAAAAGTAGTATGGAAAATATTGGAAATGCGAGAACGGTATGAATTAGCTTGTATCGATTCAAAATCTCTCTTCAACTCCCTCCTCCACCGAGCCTTCACCGGCAAATTGTAACACTGACCCCCTGCACTACATCCATGTATAAGCTATAACAGGATAAAAGCTTGTTGTAGCGTAATGGCATCAAACTTCGCCTTCCTTGCCCATTTCCCAGAGCTTCGAGAACATGCAGCACACGCAGAAAGCCTAGTCTACACTGCCCCTCGTGCTAGTTGCTTTTATACCCGCTTCACCCTAGAACAAGCGGTACAATGGCTCTATGGTAACGATGCATACCTACAACTACCCAACGATAACAGTCTAGCTGCCCTCATCCACGAGCAAACATTCAAAGATAACCTCAAACCTGGACTCTTCCCAAAAATCCGCGCTATCCACAAAATGGGTAACATCGCTGTTCATGATGCTACTCCCATTAGTACAAATGATGCCCTTCATGTTGTCGAAGAACTGTTTCATTTTCTTTATTGGTTATCTCGTTCCTACTCACCGGATGCCAAAAACCACCCGAATGTAAATTTCGATTCTGCGCTAATTCCCACAGCGAAAACGCTAAATGATTCTTCCCTGCAACAGTTACAAGCGTTAAAACAAAGACTTTCGCTAGCTGACCAAGTGCGGAAAATTGCCGAAACACGGCAGAAGCAGACCGAAACCCAAATTGCTACTCTAAAAGCTGAAATCGCTGCTCTCAAGAAGCAAAACCAAGCTGTACCGGATTCGCATAACTATAACGAAGAAGAAACTCGTCGTTACCTCATCGATGTACTGCTAAAAGAAGCAGGTTGGAATATTCATCAACCCGATTGGACTGAGTACGAAGTTCAGGGAATGCCAAATAGTAGCGGTAAGGGTTATATCGATTATGTGTTGTGGGGTGCTGATGGTAAACCCTTGGCATTAATCGAAGCTAAACGGACTCGTAAAGATCCAACGGATGGTAAACGTCAAGCTGAACTTTATGCTGATTGTCTCGAAACCCGGTTTGGTCAGCGTCCGGTTATTTTCTATAGTAATGGTTACGAACATTGGATTTGGGATGATGTTAGTTACTCTCCCCGTGAAATTCAAGGTTTTCTCAAAAAGGATGAATTGGAACGGTTAATTTGGCGACGCAAGAAT
>JANNFJ010001326.1:0-9393 GCA_031379725.1 Calothrix sp. OTE_75_metabat_31 | reverse complement strand
CAAAAAGAAACAAGTTCGAGATACCTAAAGGTAGTAAATTTTCAATAAAATCATCCCAAGTATTAACTAAATCTTCTAATTTCCAAGTATTATCTTTTGTATTAAAAATTCCTAAACTATCTTTTCCATCCTTAACATTTTTATCCCAAGTCCTAACTATTCGATATTGAATTGGTTTATCATTCTCAATATGTTCAAAAACTAATTCGACTCGCGCATTTTCATGTGGTTGAATCTGATTATTTATACATTGACCTAGAAAATCTCCATAACTCAAATTTCCGCGAGATGAACAGTCCGCACGATGCCCGTACAAAGCCAGACGAATTGCATCCATCAGCGTAGTTTTACCACCACCATTCATCCCACCCAATAGCAAAATTGGCCGCGAAATTTCACCATCAATTTGCGTATCAAGTTTAATAATTTGCCTACCCGCATACGGACCAAAATTTTGTAAAACTAATTCAATAAATTTCATAATATTTTTTATTTATAATTAACGCAAAGCCATATCAATCAAGGAAGCTCATTTTCAAACAATTCCTTTGCGATGCTACTTTGCGCGACACTTTCATTCAATCCTTCTTTTTAAACTTACGGTCTTTCCAACTTTCCGATTTATCCGGTACATCCTTTTCGATTGAACTTACAGGTAAATTACTTTCACTACTTGCCAAAGCATCACCCAAAGTTAGCTGCTTAACCTTTGCGACATTTCCCTCACTAACAGCTTCTCTTAAATTCCGCTTCAAACGGGCATTATCCATTGCTTCATCTTGTGATCGCGAACTTGTTTTAAAGCAATGTTCTAATGCTTCATATATTCCCACACGTCGCGCCCGTTTGCGAAACTGATATTCGGTATCTAATAGCTTTGCTATCAGTTCCAAATGCATCGCATCGCCTTCACAAATTTCTTCTAATACTGTCCATTCATCGCTACCGAGAAGACTATACTCAGTACCAGGACGCAGGTCAATAAATTCTTCTCCAGTCACTTCTTTATAGATACGGGGTAAACTATCATCAAATTCGTGCTTATCTTCTAACCAAATACGGCGAATTTCACTTAATTCTTCCGAAGTTATTAACGTGATGTCGCGCATATCCACCGGTGCAGTTCTACGGATTTGCGTTTGTGCTTCCAAAACTCGTCTTAACCAATGTTCGCGCCAATATTTTGTATATGGGCCGGGTATTGGTACAACTTTTTTTTCCCCATCTGCTTCACGACGTTCAAATAGTGTAACCTCGCCCCAAATACGTCGAAAATCTCTTTTATCTTTATCATCGGCAACATCTAATTCATTGCGTATGTCCAAGAGAGGCTGCATCCATTCTTTCTCCTCATCATTTTGGATCATTGCCTCCATCGATTTATCTTTACTGACCATTGTGCAAACCCAGCAACCAAAGCGGGAATCTCCACAACTAGGGGTAGAAGAATCGACCACTAAAGGACATTCGTTGTCTGCGGTTGCACCACGGTACATTGTAAATAAATCTTTATTACTGTATCCCCAAGAATTTTGCGATTGCATCAAATAAAGCCATACTTCATCTGTCCGCCAATCTTCGATGGGGAGGTAAATTAACGAGTTTGGTCGGCTAGGATTTTTATTTAATCTTTCGCGTACCCGCCATTCACGATGTTTAGCCATTGTCGCAGCGCGTGTTACGCTTTCAGCCTTGCGCGTACCGAGAACAAGTATCACTTCTCCGTTTGCCCGAATTACTGTGCGGATAAAGTTATCAGCCGGTTGAATTTTTAGTCTTTCCGTACACCATCTAAATCGATTACGCGGTGCGGGATAACCTTTACCAATTAAGCACGCCCAAAATGTATCTTTAACTGCGGGATACAGTAAATGGGGTTCTACGGGCATTTCTTGTTCTTTAGCAGCAATTTTCATCCGTTCTAAAGAATTGCGTACCCAAGCTGCGACAATAGGATTTTCTACTTGCGTGTCAGTTGTGATCACATAAATTTTCTTATGGCGCTTGGATAGAGGTAGGGATGCGATCGCATTCCAGACTAATTGTAAAATCGTGGTCGAATCCTTACCACCGGAGTATCCTACGACCCAAGGAACCGAATCTAAACTGTATAATTCTTGTATTTCGTTTGTAAGTAGCTCAATATTTTCAACTAACTCGGCGACGGTTCGTTGAGTTTGACTTTTACTTTCTGGCTGTTGTGTTGTAGCCATTTACCCTACCTTCTCTATACTTAATGCTTGGAGCTTCAAGAAACTCAATTCTTTGCTGCTGGTCGCAAAACCCTGCTCAACGCCAAAGTAGTCACACAAGAGCAAATTTTAGTATTACACAAAATTAAGGTTTTTAAAAACTATATTTATTAAGTCACAAGTTTATATATAGTAAATCTGTGCCAAGGTTTAATTTTTGAAATATTACTTATGATTGCAACCCACGACTCCATCTCGAATATTCTTAGTCAGTATAACGAATCTGAAGATAGGGATAAAAAAATACTGTCTATACTGTTAGAAAAGTATCTCAGTGCGGGGATTATACCAGTCCAAAAAACACAGATGGGTGGTACCCAAGCGTATGTAGGTTCTGTCACCTTGGAATGGTTTGCAAGTCAGGTTAACTTTGCTTCATATTTGCCTTTGCTTCGACACAAGTACAACTCCCAAACTGATAATATTGAAATTGACGCAGATAGTATCGATGAAATTCAGCAGCGTCCTTTGGATTGGTCGCGTCAATCGGCTTTAGTACAATATTTGGCATCTCGGAAGCACCATAAATTTCCACCTGTTTTAGTGGTCATAAATCAACCTTGGGTAGATGACCCCAGTGCAGCCGAGTGGGACAAAGACGGCAAAGCGATAAAATCTGCTGCTGAATTTAGTTCGTTGGATAATGAGGGAAAATTCGGTTTGCTTAATGTTGATACAGAAAATGTAAAAATTTATGCATTAGATGGTCAACACCGTTTGATGGGAGTTCAAGGTTTAATCGAGTTGCTGAAAAATGGCAAACTCCAACGTTATAAGAAAGATAAGACTCCTTATGAAGCTTTGATGACCGTTGATAATTTGGTTGAACAATTTAATTTATCTCCAGCTTACCTGCAAAGTTTACCCCAAGAAAAAATTGGCATTGAATTTATTTCAGCAGTTGCAGCAGGAGAAACCCGTGAAGAAGCAAGAAGACGGGTACGTTCTATTTTTGTCCATGTGAATTTAATGGCAGTGCCTTTAACAAAAGGTCAGTTGACGCAGTTAGATGAAGATGATGGTTTTTCAATAGTTGCCAGAAATATTGCTGTAAATCACCCGTTATTAGAACAGCAGGAAAATAGAAAACCTCGTGTTAACTGGAATAGTGCAACTGTTGCAAGTAAATCAACAGTTTTAACAACATTACAAGCACTTAAAGAAATGTCCGAACGTTATTTAGGGCAAAAATTTTTGTACTGGAAAAAGGAAAAGGGTTTAATTTCTATGCGTCCTGAAGATGATGAATTAGAACAAGGAATTGCCGAGTTTAACAAGCTTTTTGATTATTTAGCGAGTCTTTCTAGCTATAGAGTTTTAGAAAATGAACAGACCCCCGCATTGCGAAGATTTAGTTTTGAAAAAGAGAGTGGGGAGGGTAATATGCTTTTTCGTCCCGTTGGTCAGGTTGCTTTAGTACAAGCTTTAGGAATTTTAGTTTTCAAAAAAGGGTTATCCCTCGAAAAAATATTTAAAAAACTACGTAAGTTTGATAAGCAAGGAGGATTTAGTAATATTGAGTTGCCAAATTCGATTTGGTATGGAATTTTGTATGACCCGACTCGTAAACGAATATTAGTAGCTGGGAAAGATTTAGCAGCAAAGTTAATGATATATCTTTTGGGTGGTACTCAAGATTTGATGGAACAAGCAGAATTAAGAAGATGTTTAGCAAAAGCAAGAACTTTTGAGAATAAGTCGATGGATTTTGAAGGAAATTTTGTAGCACTGCAAGAAGTCGGACTTCCATCTGTCTTATAGGTATACTAAAAACGGTTTAAAAATAGACTTTTTTGTACTATCAATAATATGTATTGTATGCATTTCTTAACCCACTGAGGTATAGTCATTTTACATCAGGAAAAGGGCGCAATGCCTTGCGCCCCTACATATTTACCTTACCTGGTCGATGTCGTAGGATAGGCGGGACGCCTATCCTACGGGATCATTTATTTCTTGGATTAATCTTACTGACTCTCAATTTTCAATTATTCAAAAAAGTCCAGATTCTAACCGTAGGGTGTGTTAGCGTGATTCGTAAGGCACCAAATCTTTATAAATGGTGCCTTACGACTTGCGTAATCGCGCACCCTACAATACTTAACCTTATAAGCGTAAGCGCTGGCTACGCCTACAAAAATCAAATATGAGTCCTATACAAACCCCTTACATATAGACAAAATTAATAATCTTAACTCTGAACTTTTTCTTTCTTCATTTCCAAAAGTTCGGGAACTGTGACAAATCGATAACCTTTTGCTTGCAACCCACTAATAATTTGCGGTAAAGCTTCTACTGTTCTGCGTCTGTCTCCTCCACCGTCGTGCATCAGCACAATACCCCCTGGTTCCGCGTCTCGCAATACATTCTTCACAAACACTTGATATTTAGCACGGGGGTCAGTATCGGCAGAAGTTTGCGACCACATCACAACAGCATAATTCTGACTTTTGGCATAAGCAGCTAACCCATTATTTAAATAACCACCAGGAGGACGAAATAGTGTGGTTTTCACACCTGTAGTTTTGTAAATTAAATCTGCTGTACGGTCAATTTCACTTTTAGCTGTCACTGCATCCATCTGCTTATACCAGTGATGCCAAGTGTGATTACCAATCGCGTGACCTTCATCTACAACCCGTTTACCAATTTCGGGGTTTTCTTCTAGCGATGTCCCTACCCAAAAGAAAGTAGCTTTTATATTATTTTGTTTAAGTATATCCAGCATTTGTACGCTGGTATCTTTCCAGGGACCATCATCAAAAGTTAAGGCTATAACTTTATCGTTGTTTGGCACTTCGGTTTTATAGACCGTTTTACCTTGAAATTTGACCGGGGGAGTAAAACTGAGTTTTTGTGGCTTGGATAAGGGTAACGCTGTACTTACTGGAGCCTTTGCCGCTAAAACTTGGCTTTGAGAAACTTGACGTAAACGTTCCGTTTTCGCACTATTACTACATGCTGTAATACAACAAAGACAAAATACTAGGCTGGCGATGCTCTTGACAGCGATCGCTTTGGGCATCGTACTCCCCGCAGACTGCTTCTTATAAAACATTGCAATTCGCTTTAGCACAAACTTGTTTCTCACGCCATTCCTCACAATACTCATCCAAAATCATAAACGCTATTTTACAGCTTACAGACATATTACATCTTTCAAACCTAGTGCTTACAGGGTTTTCATCCATCTCAAAAAAACTTTTTTAAACCCCTTGACAGTTTTTGTAGTATGACTGTAGTATAGTCTCATGAAGCGAAAGAGAAAGCTTCAAGCTAAGGAGAAAAGCCAATGTACTACATAACAGTAGCGCAGAGGGGCTGGAATAAATCAGTATCTCCAGCATCTCAAAAATCTCGAACTTCCAAACCATGTGAAACCGAGATAGAAACAGCAAAAAATTATAAATTAGCAACAGCGAAAACCAAAGAATATATTCGCAACGCACAACGGGTTTACTTCATCGAGCGTCGAATGCTTTCTTGAAAAGTTTTTAATAGTTGAAAGTAATTTATCTGAACCATGAAAACTGAATAAGACGAATAAAGAATAGGCAACACCAAAAACATCTGTGCCTAATTGTTTCCCAAACCTTTAGGTACAGTTTCCAAAACATGGGGGTGTAGCTCAATGGCAAGAGCGTTCCGTTGTCTGCGGAAATGTTGGGAGTTCGAGTCTCCTCATCCTCGTTTTGGCGCTATCGAATAATGGCTAATTCACCCGTCTTTCAAGCGGACAATGCGGGTTCGATTCCCGTTAGCGCTATCAACAATTTCTAAATTGTTGAAATGAGGCTGAGTAGCCAAGTGGTTGAAGGCATTGGTCTGCAAAACCGACATCGTGGGTACCCTTCGGGAAGGCTAGCCTTCGGCAACGCCAACAAATCCCATCTCAGCCTTTGGTGGCATCGCAGTGTAGCTTAATGTAAAGCCCCAAGCTCATAACGAGCGCCAATGCGGGTGCAAGTCCCGCCGCTGCTACCACCATTACATGGGTCGGCTCATCTATTGGTGTAGGTAACTCTCTGTAAAAGAGCCGCGATCGCATTGTAGGTTCAAATCCTACCCGACCCACTGTGGAGAGGTGGCTGAGTGGCTCAAAGCGTCCTCCTGCTAAGAGGAAACGGGTTTAACAATCCGTCGCAGGTTCAAATCCTGTCCTCTCCGCTTAATTGCCCAAATTGTAGAGACGTTATATGTAACGTCTCTACCATGAGCATGTAGTGTAACTGGATAACATGCCACTCTACGAAAGTGGAGATTTGGGGGTTCAAATCCCTCCATGCTCGTTACATGGGAGAGATGTTGGAGTGACTGATTCGAGATGCAAAAATTAAATCAGTTCACTGCATATGCCCATCTCTTCTTCTTTATTCCCCAGTAGCTCAATTGGCTAGAGCGCTCTCTTGATAAGGGAGAGGTCGTCGGTTCGATTCCGACCTGGGGAACTTCGTTGCCAGATAGCTCAGTCGGTAGAGCGTTCCTCTGTTAAAGGAAGGGTCGCAGGTTCAAGCCCTGCTCTGGCAGTTACGATACCAGCATGGATTTCTCTATGACAATTTGCACATACTAAAATGCACTTATCCACTTCACACCTTATTAAATCCCAACTTCTTGATATGCCACTAAGTGCAAACTCTTTTTGTGTTGGGTCTAAGTGATGGAATTCTAAAGCTTGATGGCATCGGGAGTAATCACAAATTTGACATTTTCCACCTTTGTATTCAATCGCTTTTAATTTAACTCTTTGTCGCCAAGACACTACTTTTTTTCCTAATTTACGCCTTTGTCCATCAGGTTTAGGACTTAAAACCTTTGTGTTGTGTAAACCGAAAGGTGAACAAGTTAAACAGTTTTTACGATTTTTTAAATTTCTATATTTGCCATCAATTTTAATCTGATTGGGAAATATAGTTCCACAAATCTCACAGATTTTCATATCACCTAATGTTTTACACCTTAGTGAAACATTAATTTATAAGTATTTACTACGCAATAGTATGATTCCATGAATAAAAAATTACAACAAATTCAACAGATTATAAAGGCATTATTTCTTTCGATACCGGATTGTAATTTCAATCCTTGTTAAGTGATTATTGCCTTGTAGTGTAATTGGTAACACACCTCTCTTTGAAAGAGGCATTTCAGGTTCGAGACCTGACGAGGCAGTTGGTGAATTTGCGGTCTTGTAGCCCAATTGGAACGAGGCGACCATCTCAAAAATGGTAGGTTGTGGGTTCAAATCCCACCAAGACTATTCAATTTGCTCCTGTAGCCCAATTGGAATGAGGCGGCAAACTTAAAATTTGTTTTTTTGTGAGGGTTCGAGTCCCTTCAGGAGCATCAACGGGATGTAATTCAGCGGTCTAGAAGCCTTAGTTTGGGACTAAGGAGTCGTAGGTACTGCTTCGCAGAAGCCAGCTACAAATCCTACCATCCCGACTTCATGGGCATTTGGCAGAACGGTTATGCACCCGGCTTTTAACCGGTACAACACAGGTTCAACTCCTGTAGTGCCCATGTATTTTTACTACATACCCCTGTAGCCCAATTGGAAGAGGCGCCAAGCTTAGACCTTGGTCATATTTAGTGCTGGTTCGATCCCAGTCAGGGGTATTTGGTGATACTGCGGGGATGAAGAAAGAGTGTCCTGGAGGTCTCATCAGCCTTACCAACTCCTACCCCCCCGCCACCAAAATTATGCTGGTGTAGCTCAATTGATAGAGCAACTGACTTGTAATCAGTAGGTTGCAGGTTTAACTCCTGTCACTAGCTCCTTAATTTCTCGCTTAGAAATTGAGGTAAATTATGCGGATATGGTGTAGTGGTAGCATCTGAGTCTTCCAAACTAAGCGCACGAGTTCAATCCTCGTTGTCCGCTTTAATGGGAGTGTAGCTCAAACGAATAGAGCATCCGGCTTCTACCCGGAGGGTTGTAGGTTTAAGTCCTACCGCTCCTGCCAAATTTTGTTTTTTAATTAATTAAAATAGCGGGAAAAGAAAATGAATGGAATCGCAAAATCGAAAGCCTCTAGGTACTAAAAACTACGGTCACATTCCTCACTTACCAGGTTCTCGCATGGGAATCGGTGATTATAAGTGCAACGAAGGACAAAACCGTATTGCTACAGAAAAAGTTCGGGACAAACACGATCGCATTATCGTTCAAGAAAAGCTCGATGGTTCAAATGTGGGTGTTGCGCGAATTGATGGTGAGATTTACCCGCTGACACGGGCTGGATATTTAGCTGATACATCACCTTTTGAACTGCATTGGTTTTTTTCTCGGTGGGTTGAACAGCACAAAGTCCGCTTTTTAAATGTCCTTGAAGACGGCGAAAGATTATGCGGTGAATGGTTAGCACTAGCACATGGTACTAAATATAACTTACCTCACGAGCCATTTGTCGCCTTCGACTTAATGCGGGGTCAGGAAAGAGCAACCCTTGCGGATTTAAGCGATCGCATACAAAATTACGGGTTTGTACAACCGCGCATATTACATATTGGCAATCCTTTCACCATCGAACAGGCATTAGAAGCAATCCAAGTTTCTGGACATGGTGCGATTGACCCTGTTGAAGGTGCAATATGGCGCGTTGAAAGAAACGTATTAATAAATCCAGGGAAAAGTAGCGAACGAGCTTGGAAAGTTGATTTTCTCGTTAAGTTCGTTCGTCCTGAAAAGCTCGACGGGATTTATTTACCAGAACTTAGCGGTAAAGAGCCTGTATGGAATTGGCAAGAATAATATTTAAGCCTAATATTTACCGCTTTTATTTATTAAATTTACGGGGTTATAGCTCAACTGGATAGAGCGCTAGTCTTGCACACTAGAGGTTAGGGGTTCAAATCCCCTTAATTCCATGTGGTGTTTGAAGCCGAAGTGGTCGAGGCGCTAGTTTGTGGAACTAGTAATTAGCGGGTACCCTTCGGGAACGCCTTCGGCGAACGAGTCCCGTCAGACACCCCTAAATGGAAGCTGCCCGACATGGACGAGGACACCGCCTTGAAAGCGGCTGCGGTTAATACCCGTCGAGAGTTCGATTCTCTCAGCTTCCGTTTTTATAAGACTGCGCGGTATGCGTAAAACTCAGTGGCTTTAGCCCTGAGATATAAGCGACACGAGCGACTTTAG
>JANNFJ010001317.1:0-7332 GCA_031379725.1 Calothrix sp. OTE_75_metabat_31 | reverse complement strand
CTAAATACAACAATTTTTGGCAAACTGTCCCCCGGCACTGGTCTTTTTAGCCGTCTTTGTATCTCTGCCAATAATTTAGATATGTTTCCTTTTAACGATTGCAGTTTCAAAGGTTCGCACAGATGATGAAGTATAACTGTTTTGAGCAATTCGAGTCTGTCACCATCTTCCGAAGGTTGCTGTATGACTCGCAGTAAACTTTGTAAAATCTCTTCTTCGTTAGTAAATATTGGGGTTTGAGTTAGAATTTTGTCGGATTCTGCATCAAATTCTTGGGCTAATGCCACAGAGGATATACCGGACAAACGTACTTTTATTACCTGTTCTAAAATACCTAACCAAGTCCCAGCAGCGCGAAATAACAATAGAAAAATCTGATGATATTTTTGCTCATCGGGTGCAGCACTGCGCCATCCCTCAATTATTTCATGAACCTCATAACTACGCTCATCCAAGTCATACTCAGCTTTTGGCGTAATTTTGCGGTCAAAAATCACATCTTCTACAGAAGCACGACGGTTGCGAAGCATTCGCCGGTGCAGCCTGTAGGTATCGCTGATGTGGGTACGAATTGCCCGGACAATCGTCACTGTATCGCTAACTTTGGCTTGGAGAGTACTTTCTAAGCTGTCTGCTAATTCTAATAAATAAATATCTTCTGGAAACAGGTTGCGAAGTTTTTTGAGATTAGTTTTCAAAACAAAGGAACCGGCATCTTCCTTAAACGACAGCAGCACCCTACCAATATCCTGTCGTCTTGCTACCTTATCTCGGAAACTTACTAAATCATTGAGTTGATAGCTACTGGGGTCGAGAAAATGCAACATTGCTAGAAAACTTTGTTCGTGGTTGAGAACCGGAGTCGCCGAAAGTAGTAGCAAGCGATCGCATTTATGTGCCAGATTTCTATAAGCCTCAAACATCTGAAGTTTTGCTGCATCTTTAGAAGTCCCCATTGCCGCAATATGGTGTGCTTCATCCAAAATAACCAAGCCAATCTTTGCTTTCGGGTTAATTCTGTGAATATCCTCAACCGCAAGCACTCCGACCCTTTTAGGAAAATGGGAAATATAAAATTTATTTTCTAATTCAGTTTTCCATTGTGACAATAAATACTGCGGAACTATTACCACCGCATATCCAGAAGGTTCATCCAAAAGATATTGACGCAGAATTGCCCCAGCTTCTATAGTTTTTCCTAAGCCAACTTCATCTGCTAATAAATAACGTTGAATTGGGTCTTCAAGTACACGTCGTACAACTTCGACTTGATGGGGAAAAAGCTTAATATTGGCAGACATCAATCCCGTCATGCCGCGACTGACAGCACATTGCGATATCAAAGATTTAACTAGAGCAAATCTTCGGTCGTGAAAATAGGGTGTTTCTTGCCCCTTCATTGCTAAAGTTTCAATCGGGTCTGCTTGCGGTAAGCTGCAACGAACGTAGATTTCTTCCTCACTAACAGCAATAGTTTTCTTACCGGGTAAATCAATGCGATACTTATGAAATTCTGCATCCCACTCATAAACTCTGCCTATAATCCAAGTTTCTGAATCTTGGTAAATATAGCACCGAGTTTGACGCTCCAATTTAAACTGAGACAGCGAATCCAAAGGTAAGATTATTTTTCTGCGTTCACCGACCGAGCAAAAATATTCAACAGTTGCTTGAGTCTCTAATAAATTGATTATCTTTCCTATACCCCAACCGTTATTTTTAGAACGTACCAATGAGCCAATGATTATCATAGTTTTTACCTACTAAATATGCTGGAGTTAAACTTATCGCAGCACGCAGGCGGCACATTCATTGTAAGATACGGGAGCTTACTCGTTATTTTTTCTAATTTGATACGTAATAATACTAAATACATAATAATTAATTGACTGGTGGTACGCCTGATAAATAGGTAAATGTAAATAAGCGCGAACATAGCGTAGGGTGTATTACTGGTAGCGTAACGCCCTCTAAAATCGATTATTATCTGGCATTTGATACGTGGAAATACCCTTGCCATAACAATCAATTGGCTATCAGTACAGATGGTAGCAAATAATCATATTTTTATTATGCTATTTAAAGCAAAATAAAGCTACATCCATAGCTATATAAAATTATACTAAAAACTAAACTGCTGTGTAAAAATTCCACTGAGATAGAGAGGTAAAAATGGCTTCTAGTAGTTACAAAAATATCGGCGAAGTATTAAAAGAGTATCAGGACTCGCCCTTACGGGTTTTGGTTGGTTGAGGATGGTTGGTTGGGGTCGGGCGGGTTTATTGAGATTTTGGGTTTGCTTATTGTATTGTTGGTGAACCCGCCCTTACGGGTTTTGGTTGGTTGGGGATGGTTGGTTGGGGTGGGGCGGGTTTATTGAGATTTTGGGCACTATCACTATGATGCAAGTGTATTATTTCTGTAAAAGATACGCGGCTATTGTCAAAAGCTCGTAGGTAACAGAAGTTTTTGCCGGAGCAGTTATCGTCAAAGAAGCGATAACCATCAACTATGAAATGTGAAACTCTAGCCGAATTAGTTGCTCGTACTATAATTGAGTTTGAGAAACGCGAGGCACAGCTACAAAAACAAGCCTCGCAGGTGCAACCAAAACTCAGCAAGCCTCAACAAAACAAGTCGAAAGCTGCCTAATATAGATGCAGTAAATTCACCGCAGTAACTTTATTTCCATCTACCGTGATTTTCCGAATACACCCTTTGAGTAAAGCTTGCTTATCTTGCGATTCCAGGCTTTGCCAGTACCTTTGATTTGAGAATGCAGAAACAATCCGTTCTTTGGCAATCAGGTATTGTTTAGAACTATTTTCTGTAGTAGATTGAGCATCTGCAATTTGCTGCAAGATATCTTCCTTGGCTTTTTGAATCGCAGGATTCGATGGTAAAGCATCAAGGGTATTCAAAGATGCCCGCAGGGTCTGTATCTCTGCGGGTTCTTTTGTAACTTGGACTTCTTGTTCTACCAATGTTGCTAGCCTCTCGGCTTCTTGTACCAACCGTTCGATGACTTGCTTTTCTAATTCATCATTAGAAATCATCCGCTTGTTCTGACAAACACCAGTACGGTAGAAGCTGCATTGGTAATGATGCCGAATAAACCCCGCACGCTTAACTAGTTTTTTTGACTGACGACTGTAAGCAGCCCCACAGTGGGCACATTTAACTAGGTTGGCAAATACATTAGTATATTTTTGTTGATTTGCCCAGCGGTTATTTCGATTGCCTCGAATCATCGCTTTGACCTGTTCGTGTTCCTCACGGGTAATAATAGTTTCCTCGTGAGTCTCCCAGGCAATTTCCCACTCATCAAAGGGTTTGCGATGCCCTCCGCTATACTGTACTGTGTCATATGCCGTTCCCCCTGCGTAGATGGGATTTACTAACTGCGATCGCAAGCCAGAAACCGACCATTTCAACCCCGTGTTGGGGTAACGCAGATTTAGCCCTGACCCGCGAGTTTTATTAATATTTTCAATGGCTATTTCTTCGATTTCTCCAAGTATATTATTTTTATTATTTTGTAATTTTGAATTTGCTTGTGCCTGAATCCCAAAAATATCGTGCAACTGTCTTGCAGTTTCGGAAATTGTACCCACAGTCAAGAAAATATCAAATACGAACCGTGCTACTTGGGAAACATTCATTTCTTTTTTATCGGTAATTAAGCAAACACATGGACGATTATCTAATACATATTTATGTCCATCTGTCAAAAATCCTAATGGTGCATTCCAGTGGGGCTTTTTATTTGCTTTGCGAGTTTCACGTTCTTTTTTGACTCGCATTGCTAACATTTTTACTTCATATTTTGCTGCCGCTAACCGCACATCTATTGTTAATTCTCCCCCAATGCTCGACATCTCGAACGGTTCATCAATCGCAGTGGGTTGGATACCCTTCTTCTTCAAAGCATCCATCAACCGATAAAACACTATTGATGAAGACGTTAGACGGTCAATGCGGATAAATAACAACTTCGAGACTTTACCAGATGCTACAGCGTCTACATCCTCAATCAACTGCAAAAGCCCTTTACGCTTATCGCTAGTACGACTTTCGACATCGTAATATATTTTTGTGGCTCCAGCAGTCCGCAAACGACGCATCTGCTTTATTAGTGCCCCTTCATCGTCTGCTTGTTCGTCAGTCGATACCCTTGCATAGCCGAAAACTTCCATATCTCACACCTGACAGCAATATTTGTATATTACCTGATAGCTAGCGCATTAGTTCTTTGATGTTCACCGAGCCTGTTGACTTCTTTGTTGGTAACTCCTACGGTAAGTACCTATGGCGCGATACCAAGATTCCAATGGTACGCATTGGTTATCCCTTGATGGATCGTCACCACTTGCACCGTTACGAAACCATCGGTTACAAAGGTGGATTGAACTTACTCAATTGGGTTGTTAACACCATCCTTGATGAACTCGACCGTATGAGCAACGTTGCAGGTAAGACCGATATTTCCTTCGACTTGATTCGTTAATAACAACATCACTCGCGGCGTGCTAAATGAAGGTAAAGGAAAGGATGAAGGATAAGCGATAAAGGGTGAAATAACCGTATTTCGTAACTTATACTTTTTCTCCTTACTTTTACCTTTTTCTTCAAGAGAAGAATACGGGTTATAGAGTTTACATTTACCTAACCCATTACCATCTCAACTACCATAAATACGGCGCATTTGATATTTTTTATTATGTGCGTCGTTTCTTAAATACTATGGAGATAAAAATCTCCACGTACTCAATAGTAAAGTTGTTATCAAAAATTCATCGGTTGCGATACCATAATTTATCCCCATCTCGCAAATTGGTATTACAAACACATCAAACAATATTTATTAACCATAATATAGTTGTTTGATTGAGAAATAGCAATTAAAAATCAAGCATTCAAATTATCACCAATAAGTCACAGCTAACATTAGCATTCAACAAGCGTAAAACCAAAATGAAACTAACCCAAGGCAAAATCAACGAGCTACTTAGCGAACCGAGATGCGAACATAATCATCAAAAGCAGGGCGAAAAAAAGAACAAAGCATGTGCCCAACAAGCCCAACCCGGAGCAGCCCAAGGGGGTTGTGCATTCGATGGGGCAATGATTGCCCTCGTCCCGATTACCGATGCCGCTCATTTGGTTCACGGGCCCATCGCTTGTTCTGGTAACTCCTGGGGGAGTCGCGGCAGCCTTTCATCAGGCCCAATGCTATATAAAATGGGCTTTACAACAGATTTAAGTGAAAATGATGTCATCTTTGGCGGAGAAAAAAAGCTCTATCAAGCTATCCTGGATATCCATAAGCGTTATAACCCCGCAGCGATATTCGTCTACTCGACCTGCGTTACAGCGCTCATCGGCGAAGATATGGATGCGGTGTGCCAAGCGGCAGCAAAGAAAATTAGCACTCCGATCATACCAGTTAATGCTCCTGGCTTCGTAGGTAGCAAAAACCTCGGCAACCGTATTGGTGGTGAAGCTTTGCTTGATTATGTAATCGGCACTGCCGAACCTGAATATACGACACCCTACGATATTAACCTCATTGGCGAATACAATATTGCTGGTGAAATGTGGAGTATATTGCCGTTATTTGAGAAACTAGGCATTCGAGTTTTATCAAAAATCACAGGTGATGCTCGCTATCAAGAAATTTGTTACGCTCACCGTGCCAAGCTCAATGTAATGATTTGCTCAAAGGCACTAATTAATATGGGACGTAAGATGGAGGAACGCTACGGTATTCCTTACATCGAAGAGTCTTTTTATGGTGTTGAGGATATGAACCGCTGCTTGCGAAATATTGCGGCAAAGCTTGGTGACGCAGATTTGCAAGAACGTGTAGAAAAATTGATTGCCGAGGAGACAGCGAAGCTTGATGTTGCCCTCGCTCCTTATCGTGCCCGACTCAAAGACAAGCGAGTTGTTCTTTATACTGGCGGTGTGAAAAGTTGGTCAATTATTTCCGCTGCGAAAGATTTGGGTATGAATGTTGTTGCTACAAGTACTAAGAAAAGTACGGAAGAAGATAAAGCTCGGATTAAGCAACTACTCGGTGAAGATGGTGTCATGCTTGAGAAGGGCAATCCTCAAGAAATTCTGCGGGTAGTTCGAGAAACTAATGCAGAAATGTTAATTGCTGGCGGTCGCAATCAATACACCGCCCTCAAGGCCCGGATACCTTTTCTAGATATCAATCAGGAGCGGCATCATACTTATGCGGGTTACAGTGGCATGATTGAAATGGCACGCGAGTTGGATGAGGCATTATATAGTCCTATATGGGAACAAATCCGTAAGTCTGCCCCTTGGGATATGAAGGATGAGATACTTTCTGATGCTGATTTTGAGTTGGAAGAAATATCGGATTTGTTGGAAGAAGTTTTAGTTTAGACCCGTAGCATAGGCGTCTCGCCTGTGCAGTCAAGCATCCAAGCTCGTAGCATAGGCGTGTCGCCTGTGCAGTTCTTCTTGATTTCTGCAACAACGAGACGCTTTAATCTACGCAATTTTACGAGAGGCAGAGCCTCTCGGTAGGCATTCCCAGGCAGCAGCCCAGGAACGAGGGCATGGAAGAAATGCGACATCTTTTGGAGATAAATAAGTGGCGATAGTATCAAGTCCGAATAAACCAGTTGTAGTTAATCCTCTTAAACAAAGCCAGACGTTGGGTGCAGCGATGGCTTTTTTGGGATTGAAGGGGATGATTCCTCTGATGCATGGTTCTCAGGGGTGTACGGCTTTTGCGAAAGTTATTATGGTGCGCCATTTCCGCGAAGCTATACCGTTGTCAACAACTGCGATGACTGAGGTAACAACTATTCTCGGTGGTGAGGATAATATTGAACAGGCTATTTTGACTTTGATGGAAAAGTGCAAGCCGGAAATTATTGGGTTATGTACGACTGGGTTAACAGAAACGCGGGGGGATGATATGCAGGGGATTCTCAAGGATTTCCGCAAGCGCCACCCCGAATTGGATAATTTGCCGATAATATCGGTTTCATCGCCAGATTTTAAGGGAGCATTGCAAGATGGGTTTGCGATCGCAGTCGAGGGTATTGTCAAGGAATTAGCCGAACCCGGTGAAACTAATCCGCATCAAGTCACGATTCTAGCGAGTTCCGCTTTTACACCAGGGGATTTACAGCAAGTAAAAGATATTGTGACTGAATTTGGGTTAATACCGATAGTTGTTCCCGACCTTTCGGCATCGATGGACGGTCATTTAGATGAAGCTTGGATTCCGATTACAGTTGGTGGAACAACGTTAGAACAATTGCGAAAAATTGGCAGTTCAGCCTTTAC
>JANNFJ010001139.1:0-2369 GCA_031379725.1 Calothrix sp. OTE_75_metabat_31 | reverse complement strand
CCTACTCTCTACTCCCCACTCCCTTTTCCCTAAGAGGATGTTTTAAAAGTCCAACATAGGTATAATTTGTCATTCTGAACGGAACGAAGTGAAGTGAAGAATCACGACTTGCCGTATATTTTTGAGATGCTTCCCTGCGCTATCGCTCCGTTCAGCATGACAAAATATACTTTTCAAACATCCTCTAAGACTGTTTCTCAAGTTCAGCTTTCATGCGCTGTAGGGTCGTGTTCATTTGGTCGAACATTTGTTGTGGAGTGACACCAAATTGATTAAGCTGCGTTTTCAGCTGCTCCATAGTCATTTGTGCCATAAAATCCTCTGATAGCTCGAATCGCTTCATAAAGATGCGATAGCGTTCCATCATGGCTTCCATCTGCTCAATAAATAGCTTTTTACCTTCACGGTCAAATTTACCATAATCATTACCAAGCTTGATTAAAGATTGGTAATCGTCAAATAATAGCTTCGCTTCTTGTTGAATTATTTCCGAGTCAAAGAATCCCATTTTCCACCCGCCTGAGTTAAGGTACTCAGTAGCCTTATACTTTCGCCTCTAGCTTCATTGTAATCTAGGGTGTTAATGAGGACTCAAGTTTTGTACGGTTTTTTTTACCGCGATTTCAACACTTGACTGGGAGGGGAGAAGGGGGAAAGGTTAAGGGGAAAGCAGGGATGTGGAATGTTGGGTTTAATTAGCAAAATTATATTAGTGGTAAGTTTATTGGAATTATGTTTAACAATCAACACAAAAGCCGAAGTGTTGCCGCTGTTTTAGCTTTTTCTGGCACACTGACTATTTCCGGATTGCATAAGTTTTATTTAGGACAGCCCTTATGGGGGATTTTATATGTATTGCTATCTTGGACACCAATCCCTAAAGTTGCGAGTGCGATAGAGGGAGTTTGGTTTTTAGCACAGGACGAGGATACATTCGACCACAACTTCAATTTAGGTAAATCAGCTAGAAATTCACAAGTTGCTGGCAAACAAGTACCAGCGATCGCAGATGCATTACGCGAATTAGATAATTTGCGTCAGGAAGGTTTAATTACTGAGTACGAATTTGAACAAAAACGTCGCCAGCTGTTAGAACATATCTAAATTCAGAGAGTAGGGAAGAGGGGGAGAGGGGGAGAAAAGAGACTGGAAGAAGAAAAACTAAGACCGTAAGGGCGGGTTAACGACTAGACTCATTGGATAACGAAAAATCTCCATAAACCCGCCCCCGCCCCCGCCCCACTCCATACTCCTCGACTCCCCCTCTCCCCCCCCTCTACTCCCTCTACTCCCTCTGTCTACCCCAATGAACCAAAATTGGCTTTCAGCAAGGCTAAACCCCAAACAACAAAAGCTACGCAATCAAATACTGAGTGACCCCTACTACCGCTTACAGTCTTGGGAAGAAGTTGCGATCGCGTCAGTACTAGGTATTCGCATCGATGCCAACCAAGCTACAGTTGACGATTGGTTGCGACTCCCTGGATTATCAATCCATCAAGCGAAAACGCTGGTAGAGTTATCGCGTTCAGGCGTTAAATTTTACTGCGTTGAAGATATAGCCGCAGCTTTAAGCGTAGCAGTTTCGCGCTTTGAACCACTCAGAGAAATACTTATTTTTAGTTACCATGATGACGAATTAGAGATTTCCACCAAGCCGATTAATGTTAATACAGCCATGATTGAAGCTTTAGTAACTGTTCCGTTCATTGATGGGTCATTAGCATCCGCAATAGTGCAAAACCGTTTATCGAATGGGCTTTTTCGAGATATTGTTGATTTTCAAAAGCGTCTGAATTTGCCTGGTGATGTTTTAGCACAACTGATGTATTATTTAAAATTTTGAACCGTAGGGGCGGGGTTCCCCCGCCCTCCCATTATCCCCCGCCCTCACACTATACTGGTAAACAAAGGACATATTTATTATTTCCCATCTCCCCCACTCCCTTAAATCACACCGATTCGGTCAAACGGGTAAAACCTAAATGTTGCACGACCAATAATATTTTCAGTCGGTAAAAATCCCCAGTAGCGAGAATCGTTACTGTCATTGCGGTTGTCTCCCATCACAAAAAATTGGTTAGGTGGGACTTGCACGGTTGGAAATGGCAGAATTGGGGGTTCAGCAATGTAGTTTTCTTCGATGGGTTGCCCGTTTAGATATACTTTTCCATTGCTAACACCGACAGTCTCACCTGGTTGACCGATGATGCGTTTGATAAAAGCTTGGTCTTTAGTATACCCACGTCGTTGTAATTCTTTTGGTGGTTGAAATACGACAATATCGCCAAAATGGGGTGGATGGAAATGATAGGATACTTTTTCGACTACTAATCTGTCACCTGTGTGTAACGTTGGCAGCATCGAGT
>JANNFJ010001290.1:0-10982 GCA_031379725.1 Calothrix sp. OTE_75_metabat_31 | reverse complement strand
ATAAATGTGACAATATTTATATTTCTTAAAGGATATGCTTAATAGAGATTGCGGGGTAATTCCTGCTATTTTACATGCTTTAGGGAATGAAACAGCTCTGAGGTAGGGAGAGAAGGTAGAGGATAAGGGAAAAAGTAATGTCCTCAAACACTCTAAAATTCTTTATCCTCCTATCTTTTACTATTTCCTTATTCCCTGCTCCCTAATTTTTAGTACAAATGATAAGAATTACGTTAAATTTAGTTAAGATTGTTATTGATGTCGTATTTATGTCGTCCTGAGTTTCTGCTCGAAGTTGAACGTATAGCACATCAAATTAAAGAAAATGGATTTATAAACGTCCGTTGACACACCGATACAGAAATTGTATTTGCATTTAGAGGAAAATTAAAGATGAAATTCTCTTGGAGAGTCGCACTACTGTGGTCGTTACCAGCTTTAGTGATTGGCTTTTTCTTTTGGCAAGGGGCATTTGCAACTGCTCCTGCTGATATGACAAAAAATACAGCCAGCACCCGCATGACCTACGGTCGTTTTCTCGAATACGTAGATGCGAACCGGGTCACAAGTGTTGATTTTTATGAAGGCGGTAGAACGGCAATTGTTGAGGCTTTTGACCCTGCCCTCGATAACCGCGTCCAACGGGTACGTGTAGACCTTCCAACTAGCGCTCCTGAGTTAATTACTAAACTCAAAGAGAAGGGTGTCAATTTTGACGCGCACCCAATGCGGAATGATGGCGCAATTTGGGGACTTTTGGGTAATTTGGTTTTCCCAGTTCTATTGATTACGGGATTGTTCTTTTTGTTCCGCCGTTCGAGTAGTCTTCCCGGCGGTCCCGGTCAAGCGATGAATTTTGGTAAGTCGAAGGCTCGTTTTTCGATGGAAGCCAAAACCGGAGTCAAGTTTGACGACGTTGCGGGAATTGAGGAAGCGAAAGAAGAACTCCAAGAAGTTGTTACCTTCCTTAAACAGCCCGAAAAGTTTACAGCCGTGGGGGCACGCATTCCTAAAGGTGTGCTGTTAGTTGGACCTCCAGGAACTGGTAAAACTTTACTCGCTAAAGCGATCGCAGGTGAAGCTGGTGTTCCTTTCTTCAGTATTTCCGGTTCGGAATTTGTAGAAATGTTCGTCGGTGTGGGTGCTTCGCGCGTCCGCGATTTGTTTAAGAAAGCCAAGGACAACGCACCTTGTATCATCTTTATCGATGAAATTGACGCAGTTGGTCGTCAACGTGGTGCGGGTATTGGTGGCGGTAACGATGAGCGCGAACAAACCTTAAACCAGCTCCTTACTGAGATGGATGGTTTTGAAGGTAACACTGGCATCATTATTATTGCTGCCACAAACCGTCCTGACGTGCTTGATGCAGCGTTGTTACGTCCCGGTCGTTTCGACCGTCAGGTAACAGTTGATGCACCCGATATTAAGGGTCGTTTGGAAGTATTACAAGTTCACGCTCGGAATAAGAAGCTTGACGCTAGTGTTTCGCTAGAAACAGTTGCCCGTCGGACTCCTGGTTTTACGGGTGCTGATTTGGCAAACTTGCTCAACGAAGCCGCAATTTTGACGGCACGTCGTCGTAAAGATGCAATTACCCTGTTAGAAATTGATGCTGCGGTAGACCGTGTTGTTGCCGGGATGGAAGGCACTCCCTTGGTTGATGGTAAGAGCAAGCGATTGATTGCTTACCACGAAATTGGACATGCTTTGATTGGTACGCTGCTCAAAGACCATGACCCTGTACAAAAAGTCACCTTGATTCCACGCGGACAAGCTCAAGGTTTAACTTGGTTTACACCTAGTGAAGAAATGAGCTTGGTGACGCGATCGCAACTCCGTGCCCGAATTAGTGGTGCTTTAGGCGGTCGTGCAGCCGAAGAAATAATTTTTGGTAGAGCCGAAGTTACTACTGGTGCTGGAAATGACTTACAGCAAGTTACAGGGATGGCACGCCAAATGGTAACTCGATTTGGGATGTCCGATTTGGGCCCTATGTCGTTGGAAAGTCAGCAAGGTGAAGTTTTCTTAGGACGCGACTGGACAACACGTTCAGAATATTCGGATTCGATTGCAACCCGGATTGACTCACAAGTTCGCACCATTGTTGAAGAATGTTACGAAACTGCGAAGAAGTTAATGCGTGAAAATCGTACAGCTTGCGATCGCTTGGTCGATTTGTTAATCGAGAAGGAAACTATTGACGGTGAAGAGTTCCGTCAAATTATGTCTGAGTACACCAATGTACCCGACAAACAACAATTCGTACCGCAACTGTAAGTACGTTAGTTTAATTTAATAACTGTGGAAGGGGATGAAATGTCATTCCCTTTTTTTATGTCACGTTACCGTAGGATAGACATCCTGTGTCTTTAGCATTATTTAATAGCACAAGCGACACGCTTATGCGATTAGCTAAATATAATTTTTTACCCAAGCACGAAAAGCGCGAGTTGTTGTCATTTCTCCATTTTTCTTAGCTTCTTGAATAAACCGGGGAATTTCTCTCACTGGTACCGAACCAAAAGTAGGGCTTAATTCAACCTCCGAATATTCTCCGTTACTAAGTGTATATATTCTCAACACAGTACCATTGAAACGCCAAAATTCTGGCACTGCGATCGCGCTATATATCCTGAATTTATCTACTCTTGGTCTAGAGTACTCAACCTCTAACACTAAATCGGGTGGAGGGTCTTTTTCTAAGTCAATATTTTCTTTATCTCGAACTAATGACTCATTTTGGATGTAGTAGCTACTATCTGGCTCTCCTCCTTGCTTTAAGTCATCCCGCGTTAAAGTTAGAGAACCACTGCGTCTGAATTCTAACCCAAATTCTTCACACAAAGCTACAATTAATCCTTCGATAAAGCGATTAGAACTTTCATGCGGCATCAGCGGAGTCATGATTTCGACTATCCCGTTATCATAAGCTAATCTTGTGTTTCTTGCGTTTCCCATGTCTGTCAACATCGCTTTAAATGTTTGCCAGGTGATGTTTTCAAGCAAGGTTCTGGTTTCTGCAAGTGGTGCTATTGCTACCATAATTTTTGTAGCCGTATAGGCTGTTGTACTAATAGTACTATCATAAATGACTGGTTCAAATGCGATATAAAAGACGTGACACAAAAGACGCGATATATCGCGTCTCTACATTATTAGGCAACACCAGAAAATAAATTATCTTAAATTCCAAATTAACTTGTAGGGGCGCAAGGCATTGCGCCCTCATGATGCGATTATTTTTTAATTGGAAGCCCCCTAGACAAAAATGGGTTCTCGTACTTCGACCGCTTCCCCAGTCAAACTAAAAGCGCGAATATCGGTAATTTGCACCTTTACTAACTTCCCTCGTAATTCGTTGATATCGCCATCGAAGAACGTCAAACGATTACCCTTTGTTCTTCCCATTACTTGCGAAACATATTTTTGGTTTTGTTCTTCGACCAAAATTTCCTCAATGCGCCCCATATAACGTTGCGATCGCGCTGCTGCTGTAACATTAACTAAATGATTGATTCGTTGTAGCCTATCTTGCTTAACTTCTTCGCTCAATTGTTCGCCCCATAATGCCGCAGGTGTATTTGGACGTGGAGAATATGCTGCTGTATTTACTAGGTCAAAGCCGATATCTTCGGTTAATTTCAACGTATTTTCAAATTGTTTTTCAGTCTCCCCAGGAAAACCAACAATTGCATCAGCGCTAATCGATGCATCGGGCATATATTCTCGGATTTTATCAATGATACGCCGATACTTTTCATGGGTATAGCCGCGTGACATTCGCTTCAATACTTCGTTGTCACCCGATTGGAAGGGAATGTGGAAATGCTCGCAAACCTTGGGTAATTCTGCACAAGCTTTAATTAACCGCTCTGTGAAATAACGGGGATGTGATGTAGCAAAACGAATTCTTTCAATGCCAGGTACATCATGAATAAAATACAACAAATCGGTCAAAGTATGTAAATGGCGACCTTCCTTTGTACTTCCGGGCAAATCGCGCCCGTAGGCATCAATATTTTGCCCTAACAGCGTTACTTCCTTATAACCCTGCCTGCCTAATTCCTCCATCTGGGCGCGGATTGCTTCTGGTGTCCGCGACTGTTCCACACCCCGCACACCAGGTACTACACAATAAGTACAGCGTTCGTTACATCCGTAGATTACATTAACCCAAGATGTAACACTACTATCGCGGCGCGGCTTGGTGATATCCTCCATGATATGCACCGCTTCGGTCGCAACTACTTGATTGCCGTCGAAGACCTGCTGTAATAAATCTTGAAGACGATTGGCATGTTGCGGCCCCATTACCAAGTCTAATTCGGGAACGCGCCGCAGTAACGATTCACCTTCCTGCTGTGCTACGCAACCTGCCATTACTAAAGTCAAATCGGGTTCGTTGTGCTTGCGTTGTGCTAATCTACCTAAGTACGAATATACTTTATGTTCAGCACTATCACGGATACTACAAGTGTTGAAAAGGATTAAATTAGCCTCGTTTGGGTCTTCCGACCACTCAAAGCCCATGTCTTCGAGGATGCCAGCCATACGTTCGGAGTCGGCTTTGTTCATTTGGCAACCGAAGGTAGTAATGTGGTATCGACGTTGGGGAGTGGTCATAGTCAAATTTAGCTCGGAAAATATATATATACTAGCGTATTGATAAATTATAGGTGTTTTCAGGCTTGGTATTGCTGGATGTTGTTATAATCAATTTCTGTAATAAAGCGATCGCTAGCGTGAAATATGTACCACAGCATATTGTTATTACCCTTGATGCTTGGCTTTGAAAATAAAATTGTTAATCAAGTTGCTTTCAATCAGCCTGTATTAAGTCAAAAGGATGCCAAATCTAATTGGCATTCCCGTGCAGATTTTGAAAAGTATTTTCAACAGGCTGGAGTTAAAGGTAGTTTTGTCCTTTACAACTTCAAGAAAAATCAATATTTGGTATATAACCCCAAGCGGGTGAATACGACCTTTCTTCCTGCTTCCACATTCAAAATTTTTAATTCCTTAGTAGCATTAGAAACTGGTATTGTTAAAGACGAGAATCAAGTAATTAAATGGGATGGAGTTAAGCGAGAAATTCCAGAATGGAACCAAGACCAAACAATGCGAAGTGCGATTAAATACTCTGCAGTTTGGTTTTACCAGGAATTAGCACGACGCATTGGTGAAAAGCGAATGCAAAACTATATTAATTTAGCTAATTATGGAAATCGTAATATCAGCGGAGGAATTGATAAGTTTTGGTTACAAGGAGAATTGCGAATTACACCAAAACAGCAAATAGATTTTCTCGTAAAGTTATACTACAACCAGCTACCGTTTTCAAAACGGTCAACCAATCTTGTTAAAGAGATTTTAATTAACGAAAAGAGTAATAATTATGTGTTACGTGGGAAAACTGGTATAGTAAGTGCAATAACGCCAAAAATTGGTTGGTATGTCGGTTATATTGAAAGCAAAAATGATGTCAATTTCTTTGCTATAAATCTAGATATAATAAAACCCGATGACGCAAAAGCGAGAATTACAATTACTAAGCATATTTTGAGTGATATGAATTTATTGAAGTAGTGGTAGGTTGGGTGCAGCGACAGCGAAACCCAACATTAAGATTGTAGACGAAATGCGATAAACTAAGCTAATACCATTTTTATGTGAAGATGCATATTATTAGCCTGCTAAAAGCAGGCTTTGTTCCAATTAGACCCAGGCTTATAGCCTGGGTCGGTCTATGCAGCTTCACGTATAATTGGTATAAGGTGCATTTCTAATAAGAGGAGGTTATATATACCACTTCATCGGTTCGCAGGCTTGAAGGTATCAGATATTCTCAAGCTAAAAAAAGGTAGTATTAAACAAGCTCAATTACCAGAGAATTCCCCAACTTGGGAACAAATAGAAACTGCAGCAGAAGCTAATCTTCCAGGATATCGAACAATCCGCAAGCTATTAAGTGATAAGAGGTTTGATAAATGAATAAAAATGGATTTATAAAACTGACAAGTTTCCTTACTCAGTTAGAACAGCACAAAATTCATTATACTTTAGCTCATCATCGAGACGAAGCAATTATGGTGATGACGGCAACTCCTGGAAAACGTTGGGAAATAGAATTTTTTAATGATGGTTCAGTTGAAATTGAACGATTTACAAGCTGCAATGAAATTGAGGGAGAAGCAGTTTTAAATGAACTGTTTGCAGCTTATGTAGAAGATATCAAATCTGTTCCAGCAATAACTTCAACGACATCAGTATAATTACGTGTACTATAGAAACGTTATCACGCAATAATTATCAACTCGATTGCGAATATTGGCATCATAAACGGGAAAACTTAAAGCAGACGTTAATTACTGTTTCAGTGCGTCATCTACCCAGTTGTGATGAAAAATTTTCTCGCTGATAAATTTAAACATTTATCTAAAAACCTATTTAGAAGCATACCTTTGCGACTAATCCTGGTTGTACCATTTGTGATTCAAACCTGTGGTGCTGTTGGATTAGTGGGTTATCTATCGTTTCAGAATGGGGAACAAGCAGTAAGTACATTGACCTACCGCATTATGGAGGAAACAAGCGACCGCGTTCAACAGCACCTTAACAGCTATTTAGCACTTCCCCATCAAATTAATCAGTTGAATGTGGAAGCAATTAAAAAGGGGTATTTTGATATTCAGGATTTGAAAGCTGCTGGACGTTATTTTTGGCAACAGGCAAAAACTTTTAAAAGCATTAGTTGGATTGGTTATGGATTACCAAATGGTAAAGCTGTAGGTGCTGGAACTTGGTATGATGGCAAAGATATATTAACAGATGAAATGTATGATGGCAAAGACTACGGTTACATAACTGATAGTGAGGGGAACTATGCAAAACATGCCTATACAGATAAATATAGTTTTTTAACTGATGAATGGTATGTCGATGCAGTGAAAGCAGGTAAGCCGATTTGGAGTCGTATTTATTCTCAACAAACAGAACTGAATGAATATGTTGCCGCTACTGCAAATTATCCTATTTACGATAAAAACAATAAACTTATTGCTGTTGTGGGTGCAGATTTACAAGTTTTAGATATTAGCAAATTTTTACAAAAAATAAAAGTTAGTAATCGTGGAAAAATATTTATTATTGAGCGTAATGGACTGTTAGTTGGCAATTCTACTTCGACTGCGATATACAAAAAAAATAAGTCTGAGATTGTGCGATTAAAAGCAACTGAAAGTAGTGACTTATTGATTCAATCGACTGCAAATAATTTGCAAGCTAATTTTACTGATTTAAATATAATTCAACAAAAACAAATAATTGATTTTCAATTTAATCAAGAAAAATATCGCGTTCATATTACCCCTTGGCATGATGATTATGGTTTGGATTGGCTAGTTGTTGTTGTACTACCAAAATCTGATTTCATGGCACAAATCCACGCGAATACCCAGATAACAATTTTGTTGTGTATAGCCGCATTGTTTGCCGCAATTATCATGGGCATTTTTACATCACGTCGCATTACCAAACCAATGTCATATTTAAGTAAAGCATCATTTGCGATTGCGTCGGGGGATTTAAATCAAACAATACAACCTAGCCGCTTACAAGAAATTAATGTTTTAGCTAAATCATTTAATCGCATGGCAAAACAATTACAAGCTGCGTTTGATGAATTAGAAGCAACTAATATTGATTTAGAAAATCGAGTTAGTTCACGTACCGCTGAATTAAAAAATACGCTTGATGAACTCCAGAAAACTCAAAGTCAATTAATTCAAACCGAAAAAATGTCAAGTTTGGGTCAAATGGTAGCAGGAATTGCCCATGAGATTAACAATCCCGTCAGCTTTATTTATGGTAATCTCACCCACGCTAAAGAATATACCCACAGCTTACTCGGATTGTTGCAACTTTATCAACAATACTTACCAAATCCACCTGCTGTGATTCAAGAAGAAATTAAAACTATCGAATTTGAATTTATTAAAGAAGACTTAATCAAAACCTTAGATTCAATGCAAATTGGCAGTGAAAGAATTAGGGAAATTGTCTTAAGCTTGCGAAATTTTTCACGTTTGGATGAAGCTGAATACAAAAAAGCAGATATTCACGGTGGAATTGATAGCACTCTGATGATTTTAGGACATCGCTTAAAGCCACAAAATAATTATCCAAAAATTGAAGTTATTAAAAAATACAGTCATCTGCCTCAAATTCAATGTTATGCAGGGCAATTAAATCAGGTATTTATGAACCTTTTAGCAAATGCGATTGATGCACTTAATGAAGCGAAAGTAGCACAACCGCAAATTATAATCTCGACTCAAATAATTGATAATAAGCAAATTTCCATTAGCATTACTGACAATGCTTTAGGAATACCAATTGACATACAGCAAAAGCTGTTTGACCCGTTTTTTACTACTAAACCACCAGGTAAAGGTACGGGGTTAGGTTTGTCAATTAGTTATCAGATTATTACACATAAACATGGTGGTTCTATTAGATGTATATCAGAGTTGGGGGTAGGTACAACCTTTGCGATTAATATCCCTTGCAAAACCTGAAAACAAATAATGATATAGACGCATCTGTATCTATATCTAATTCAATTGAGTTTCAACTGCTAAGTTTTGAGAGTAATAAGTAGGAAAATAGCTTGACTTTTCGACTACTTGGCAGAAACGTTCGCTTGGGATTAATTGCACAGATTTAGGAATAATGACGCACAATGCTATTACAAATATGATTTTTAAGCCGATATAATTTAAACTCATCACACCACATACCTGAATTCTTCACAATTGTACCCATCTAACAATAGGGTAACTAAAAAATCTTATCGGATTATAGGCGAAAAGTCACAAAGAAATCGTCGAACGGCACGGAAGCCCCTTGGCTTACCCTTCAAGAACGCGAAGCGCGAACAGACAGGGGAGGAAGTGCCAACGGTGGTTTTAACCACCGTCAATATTCAACCATGATGGGGGTCTTCAATATACCTTTTTATAACGTCTGCGGATACCTGTCCGGCAGTTGAATAAAAATAACTGTTTGTCCACAAGCTAGGAAGTTTTAATAGTTCTGGAAATTCCTTTCTTAGCATGTAGGATGAGCGTCCTTTAAAAGCTTTTACTACTTGATTAATTGCAACATCGGGTTGATGTTCGATAAATAGATGCACATGGTCTGGAGCGACTTCCAGTGCCATTACGTCCCAATCCTTTTGAAGTGCTAGTTCATAGATTATTTGTCGAAGGCGTTTAGCTACAACGCCTGTCAAAACCCGCTTTCTCCGCTTGGGTATCCAAACTAAATGCACTACTGCATTCCCCTTTGAATGGTTGTTGACACGATATTCTAATGTAGATTTCATGTTGTTTGTTCTAAGCTATTGACAAGTATATGCTAACTTATGTATAGTAGATAGGTCAAGAGAAACAACAAGCGGTTAATTCAATGTCCTATGGTTGTCAGCAGATTTTAATTAGTCCGGACAAAGACTTAAAAGCATTACTTGAATTTGTCTGTACCGAAGCGAATAACCTTATCAACTGCGGAATTTATTATTCTCGACAGTTCTATTTCAAAACTGGAAAGTTTCCGAGCAGAGTCGATTTGCATAAACAGTTAGGAAGTATCCAGCAAAACAAACATTATCAAGCTTTGTATTCTGATACAGCACAACAGATTTTGACTGGTGTTGCAGAGTCCTTTAAGTCGTTTGTGGGTTTATTGAAAGGTATCAACAAAGGTACTGTTTCGCAAAAACCAAGATTACCAGATTATCGTAAATCTGGAGGAATGGCGCTTGCTACTTTTACGGGACGTTCTATCAAAATAAAAGATGGTATGTTGCGTTTTCCGTTGGGAAGTTTGGTAAAAACTTGGTTTAGGGTTGATGCGTTTTACTTGCCGATGCCCTCTAATTTGGATTTTAAGGCTATCCGAGAAATCAGGATACTACCAAGAAACAGACAATTTTATGCTGAGTTTGTTTATAAAACCGAGCTATCTATTGTCGAAGTTGATAAGTCTAGAGTGCTAGGGATAGACCACGGGATAGACAATTGGTTGACTTGTGTTTCTAACGTTGGTACATCTTTTATTATCGATGGCTTACATATTAAATCGTTAAACCAGTGGTATAACAAAACAATCTTTAAAATCAAAGAAGGGAAAGCTCAAGGATTCTGGTCGAACCGACTTGCCGCAATTACAGAAAAGCGCAATCGTCAAATGAGGGATGCTGTAAACAAGGCAGCACGAATTTTGATTAACCACTGCATAGAAAACAAGATTGGTTCAATTGTTTTTGGGTGGAATCCCGGACAGAAAGACGGTTCAAATATGAGTAAAAAGAACAACCAAAAATTTGTTCAAATCCCGACCGCAAAACTCAAAGACCGTATTGCTCAACTGTGCGAACAATATGGAATTGATTTTATCGAAACAGAGGAATCCTACACTTCTAAAACCTCGTTCTTGGATAATGACTTTCTACCTAAATTTGGTGAAAAACCCGAAGGGTGGAAAAGCGGTGGAACTAGAACAACAAGAGGTCAGTTTAAAACTTCGACTGGTATTAAAGTGAATGCGGACTGTAATGGCGCGGCAAATATCATTAGAAAAGTAGCGGCAATATTCAAGTTTGACTTGAGTGAAGTCAGTAGAGGGGTATTAAGTGCCCCTAAGAAAGTCTATTTATGGACTCTTCAGAAATCCCCGCGCATTTATGCTGGGGAAGCTTAATAATCAATATGACTAAAGTCACAAAGACCTTAGAAACCCGGTATCTTGGAGATACCGGGTTTTTACCTCTTATACTATCTATTAGTAATATTATGCTTTATAAAGCTTTTACGTAGGATAGCCGGTTGCTTTATTACCAAGTTGTTGAAACACCATTTTCAGTAAATCAAATTTGGTAAATGGTTTAGTCAGATATCCCGAAGATTTTACCAGTTTAG
>JANNFJ010001266.1:0-4199 GCA_031379725.1 Calothrix sp. OTE_75_metabat_31 | reverse complement strand
CTCAGAATTTTAAGCCTCATAATACCGAAATGTTACTTTAGGGGTGAGGGGAAAGACCCTTAAAATGCTTGACTATCATCAGTTTTGCCTTGTTGGCATCAAAAAACATGGTATAAAATGATCTAAAAAGATTGTGTACATATTTTAATGAAAACTTAAGATTTTTGAATAATCTACCCAGAACGCGCGATCGCACTTATTGTAGAAAGTGGGTCATATGGTATGCATTGGGCAACGCAGCCCTTCAACAATATGGCAACGAACTACCGTAAAAGGCATTTTCTTTGTTAATCAATGGAGTCTGGGTCAGCATGAGTCTCATCACAAGTTTTTTTCGCTCGCTATTGCTAACAGTAGTTTTTAGTTTCGTTGCTCCAATGGCTGCTGTTGGAGCATTGTTAGTAACTTTGTCGCTAATTGGCTATATACCAGGCTTACAAGAACTGACTGCTGCCATCACCAACCCAATCTTACAATTTCTCGCTACTTTTGGTAGTGGCAATTCTCTACATGGACTAGTTGTCATTGCTTCAACTTGCAGTTTTGTCGGCGTATTGTTTGATACATATGTTCATTATCGATATTTGATTTTACGCTTGGATTCTTAAGTTTTACAAAATTGGTCGCTAGATAAAAAAGGTAGGTTGTAAGCGGCAATTAGTCAGCAATTGTCTGCCATCGAGATTTTTAGAAGTCAAAGCTATTATATAATTGTTAGTATTTCGCTATAGATGTAGATTTTAGAGCAATAGTGTTTGTGCTTATAAATAATAGTTTAGTGTCAAGTTCTACACATAAAGATACAAAAAAGTTATCAAAATAAAACTAAAATTTGACTATAGAGTATTCCAATTAAAATAATATCTTTCGTCGGAGTCTCGTATATTGGCATCTCGCCGATCTTACAAATACACACAGACAGGCAAGACGCAAGCTCCTACGGCATCATTTATTTCTTGGATTACTCGAATATACAGATTTATTAAATTAGTCTGTGCTTGAATATTGCTTTGTGCCTTGTAAGATGCAGATTGTGGTTTGATGCTTTATATTGATTTTATTACGAGGTTCATTTGACTGCTCATGGTTTGGCCCTTTAAGCCCCGGTTTCGCAAACAAATTGCTCGAATTGAAGTAACAGGTGCGATCGCAGGCGCAACGCGCAAGCGGGTACTCGAAGCCCTGAAAACTGTTGAAGAAAAGAAATTTCCGGCTCTCCTACTCCGCATTGATAGCCCTGGTGGTACAGTTGGAGATTCACAAGAAATCTATAGCGCTCTCAAACGACTGCGCGAGAAAGTAAAAATTATTGCCAGTTATGGTAATATTTCTGCCTCTGGTGGCGTTTACATCGGCATGGGCGCAGAATATATCATGGCGAATCCAGGTACAATTACAGGCAGTATCGGTGTAATTTTACGCGGAAATAATTTGGAACGCCTGCTCGATAAAGTTGGTGTGTCCTTCAAAGTGATTAAATCTGGTCCCTACAAAGATATTTTGTCATTCGACCGCCAACTTACCGCACCCGAAGAACAAATTTTACAAGAACTAATCGACGTTAGCTACCAGCAATTTGTGGGAACCATTGCCGAAGCCCGAAATTTACCTGTAGAGACAGTAAAAAGTTTCGCCGACGGTCGGATTTTCACAGGACAGCAAGCCGTCGAACTTGGTGTTGTTGACCGATTGGGAACCGAAGAAGACGCACGTCGCTGGGCTTGTGAACTCGTCGAACTTGACCCCGAAAAAACCTTGTGTTACACCTTTGAAGAACGCAAACCTTTATTAAATCGCGTCCTCTCAGGAAATCGGCTTGTCAATAGTGGTTTAAGTTCCGGACTCGACTGGCTGGAGTTTGAAGTATCGACTAGTGGTTTGCCGCTTTGGTTGTATCGACCGTGAGAATAGCAATTAAATAGTCATTTATTATTTGACCTAGCTGAGGAATAATTACTAATGATTTGTCCTTGGTTATTTGTCAGCTGTTAGCTGTCCTTAGTTATTTGTCAGTTGTCCTTAGTCATTTGTCCTTAGTTATTTGTCAGTTGTTATTTGTCCTTAGTTATTTGTCAGTTGTCCTTAGTCATTTGTAATAACCACTGACCACTAACCACTGACCACTGACCACTAACCACTAACCACTAACCACTAACCATTGACCACTAACCACTAACCATTGACCACTAACCACTGACGATTGACCACTGACCACCGACCAAATTAAGGAGATTATTTTCGTGGAACCAGATTGGCGAATGCGAGCGATACGTGGTGCAACAACTGTATCATCGAATACTATTGAGGCAATGCACGAAGCAGTAATGGAACTTCTCGACCAACTCGAAGAACGTAACCAACTGCACCCAACTGACATAATTAGCGTTACATTTTCTGTAACCCGCGATTTGGATGCAATCTTTCCAGCTGCCATAGCCCGGAAACGTCCATTTTGGGATACTGTATCAATGCTCGACGTTCAGCAAATGTATGTTGAAGGTAGCTTAGAGCTATGCATTCGTTTCTTAATCCACGTTTATCTCCCAGTATCCACTTCAATTCACCACGTCTATTTACGAAACGCTGCTAACCTCCGACCTGACTGGAATTTACCGCAGCCGTTACAAGCGTCACAATCAACCATCAGGTCTAAAGTATAGAATACAGAAGTATTGCCAGTGAAAATACTTAAAAAAATATGGAACTTGATGGTGGTTCACTAAGTCAAACTAATGGGATTTTTGGCAGGGTATTTACTGACCGTGGTACAGGTGTGCGGGTGCGATGCGAAGACTTTGTAAATATTCTCCAAAAAAATCCAGAACCTTTAGTAATTGTAACAGCCGAAGGTTTTTTCACAAAACTATACAAGTATGTCACAGCGTATAAAGGTTTTGTATTTTTTACTGAATCACTCGACCGTCTAGACTTTGACAGTACCGTTGAAGTTATTCATGCTCTAAGTATCTCGTCGGAAATTTAGAATGAGGGAGTTGGAGTAGGAATTAGGGACTAAGGAAGAAGAGAATAGGTTAGAGAACAGAGATATTAATTTATAACTCTTAACTCTTAACTCCTAACTCCTAACTCCTAACTCCTAACTAACTTCCCATTCCCCACACCCTAAACCCTTCACCCTTCTTTGCGATGGAATCGGATTCCTAAAAATATGTCATATAGGAAACCAAAAAAATCTTTTTTGTTGAGGAGTCCGAGTGATTGAGGAGAACCTTTTTGGTCGAGTAAGGGTTTCATCAAATAGTATGTAGGTTGGTAATTATACCAAGGTATCGAGGGCCAAAGATGATGAATGAGGTGGTAGTTCTGCCCTAAGATGAGGATGTTTAGGATCGGACTAGCATAAACGCGGGCATTTTTCCAGCGATCGCGTTCTTGAAAAGGTCGATGAGGTAGATAATCGAAAAATAGTCCCAAAGTTACCCCGACTACAGCAGAAGGGATAAACCAGAAATTGAGGATAAAACCCAAAAAGTGGTATTGTACCGAAACGTAAACAATGGCAATAACAAACAAGCGACTGAGGAACCATTCGAGTAGCTCATATTTACGCCAAAGTTGCCGTTGAAAGAAGAATATTTCGTGATATAAAAAACGTACCGCAATTAACCACAAGGGGCCACCAGTCGAGACATAATGGTCGGGGTCGTTATCGTGGTCGTTGACATGAGCGTGATGCTGTAGGTGTACTCGTGTAAAAACAGGAAAAGCAAACACCAACATCAAAGCGCTAACATGGCCCAAAATTGCATTAATAGTGCGGTTACGGTGGGCAGATTGGTGACAAGCATCGTGAATCACTGTCCCACAAACATGTAAAGCTAGGGTATTGAGAGAAAAACAAACCCAATGCTTCCACTCCCAAAGCCAGTAACCGCAGCAAGATATAATAACAGTTCCCACCGCACAAAGACACAGCAGCAGTGTCGGATTAAAACCACCCGGAGGCGCTAATAATTCCCTTGGTGGGATTGTCAGTGGCTTTGATGCCTCCGCCATTAACATTTGAAACTCCTTTAGTTTACTAAATATTACGAATATAAGACATAAACCGGCTAACAAGAAACTTTTATCTAACAAAGATTAATTCCGCGTCATCGTACATCCGCGACTAAATTAGCGATATGATGCCATCGGGACTCCCTTCCCAATTGACTCGACACGAACAGACTATTCGTGCT
>JANNFJ010001243.1:0-3372 GCA_031379725.1 Calothrix sp. OTE_75_metabat_31 | reverse complement strand
GGCACGATGTATCGTGCCCCTATACATCGTGTTTTTACACAAAATATAACTCCAGTATGTTGACTAACAAAGTATTACTCATAAGTCATCTAAACTTTAGGAATAAATTTTTCAATTCCTGTCGTTTATAAGCTAAAGTTTTGTTAAGATGCAAATGTTAGTAATTTTTTAGCGGAATCAGACCGCCAGGGTGTGGAGCAGTAAATACTACCAGCACACAAAATTTGGGAGAAAAAACAATGGATAATTATATTTTGTTTGAAAATGCCCTCCAAATGCTAGTCAATGCTTTTTTGGCTTCAGCAGTGTTCATGATTGCAGCTTCGGGTATTGGTTTGGCAGTGATTGAAACGCTTGAAAAAAGTAGCGATACTATCGAAGATGGTTGCCAAGGGCATCGCTAATTATATTCTTTAGGGACTGGCTAAGTATTTCCGTAAATATTAGGGCGTGATTCTCATCCCGACACGAGTTAGGTGTATTTTTTTATTTTCCTTCAAAGGAAAGAAAAGTCAAGTGATTGCTATCGAATCAGAGAATTGCCAGTATCTGCTATTTCACTACGTTGGGGATACTGGGCAAGGATATTAGTTTTAATCACCATCGAATCTAATTTTATCCAGCCTGTAATATTTGGTTTACACTGCTTCGATTGAAGTTTCTGTAATTCGGGAGTGACCCAACATTGACCTGAGAATCGTTGGGTTTGTTGCTATCCACATGTAGCTTAATTATTCGTTAAATAAAGAATATTCAAATTAGCCTTACTGAATTTAATGTGTTAGTTTTTACCAATAAATGGGAATACTGAAATTATCAGAAAAGAGACATTGTACTAACCAAAATGCTTGCCAGCTGTTTAACGAGTACAACGTCATCTTTAAATATTTCTAACCAAAGGATAACACAAAAAATGGGTTTATTTGACAAAATACTCGGTAATAATACGGTAAAAGAAGTAATGACCCCTGCCGAGGCATTTGCGGCGATTACTTTGTGCGCGATCGCATCGGATGGCTACCTTTGTGAGGAAGAAGGGCGGGGTATTACTCTCGCATTATCACGAATGAAGTTGTTCCGCAGCTACCCTTCGGACGTAATGCAGCGCATGTTTGACAAGCTTTTGGGTAGTCTGCGACGCGAAGGAATGGATAGTTTGTTTAACACAGCGAAAGAATCGTTACCTTTTGAATTACGCGAAGCTGCATTTGCAGTTGCAACTGATTTGATTTTGACTGATGGAGTTGTGAGTCAAGAAGAACAAGATTTTTTAAACGATTTATTCCTCGCTTTGGGCTTGGATAGTGAAGTTGCGACCCAAATCGTTCAAGTGATGATGATTAAAAATCGTGGTTAACGTAGCTTTGCAGTAATTAGGTAGGGGCGCAAGCATGAGCGCCCGTTATTGAGTAAGAAAAAGAATTTTAGGTAATTTTACGTTTCGTTACACACTTCATTTTTTTAGTGTCTAGCTACAAAATTTCCTAGTTACCGTCAGGGTGCGACAATATCGCACCCTGTTTTATTGTATTTAAGACCATCCCACCTTTTTCCTGTGCCCCTAAAAAATATTTGCTTTCTGCGAAGAATTTGTTTATAACTGTTTTCCAATACGTGTATTGTATTTCCCAACCCTAAAAAAGGATTTTGTTACATGCCATTAATAATCAGGTAAAAATGTTAACCTTGATGCTAACTTAAACACGTAAATAATTATAGGATTTACTCAAGATTTATCCTTGTCATATTTACTAATGCTCGAATATAACAAACATACCTTCGGAATTAATATATTCAATCATATGTCCTGCTGCGTCCCCCTCAATCAACTAGTTGAAATTTTAACTGCCAAGCCCGTCAACGTATCGGAAACAGCTTTAGCACAAACAAGTATTGGTATACAAACAGACACAAGATTGCTAAAACCAGGAGAAGTATTCTTAGCCTTACGTGGCGAACATTTTGATGGACATGCGTTTGTGACAATGGCAATCGAAAAAGGTGCTTTGGCTGCAATTGTTGATTTTGAATATCAGAATCCTCAAGTACCCGTTTTGCAGGTAAAAAATACACTCGAAGCTTATCAACAAATTGCCTGTTGGTGGCGGCAGCAATTCAATATACCTGTAATTGGTGTTACAGGTTCGGTAGGTAAAACTACGACAAAAGAAATTATTGCGGCAGTTTTGGCAACCCAGGGGAAGGTTCATAAGACACATGCGAATTTCAATAACGAAATTGGTGTACCGAAGACGCTATTGGAAATTGATGCGGGACATGATTTCGCTGTAGTTGAAATGGCAATGCGGGGTAGCGGGCAAATTGCTGAATTAACCGAGATTGCCCGCCCCAATATTGGGGTAATTACGAATGTGGGAACAGCACACATTGAGTTGCTTGGTTCGGAAGAAGCGATCGCACGGGCAAAATGCGAACTTTTGGCAGAAATGCCATCCGATGGTGTGGCAATTTTGAATTATGACAACCCGCTGTTGATGTCCATTGCCACGGAGGTTTGGCAAGGTCGGGTTTTAACTTATGGGTTGTCGGGTGGAGATATTCACGGGGAATTAATTAATAGCGATACATTGTCAGTTGGGGGAATGCAGTTGCCTTTGCCTTTGGCAGGACGGCACAATGCCAGTAATTTCTTAGCTGCGTTAGCGGTAGCGAAAGTGCTGGATATTAGCTGGTCGTCTTTACAGTCGGGTGTTGTGGTGAATATGCCATCTGGGCGATCGCAGCGGTACAATTTGCCTAACGATGTGGTAATTTTGGATGAAACTTATAATGCAGCTCCCGAAGCGATGTTAGCAGCGTTGAGTTTATTAGCACAGACTCCAGGTACAAGAAGAATTGCTGTGTTGGGTGCGATGAAAGAATTGGGAGAGCGATCGCAACAGCTACACCAGATGGTTGGCCAGATGGTGCAAAGTTTGAATTTAGATGCACTACTGGTGTTAGTCGATGGGCAAGATGCCGAAACTATTGCCAAAAGTGCCGAGGGTATACCTTCTGAGTGTTTCGTTACCCATGCCGATATGGTAGCGCGGTTAAAGACCTATGTGAAGGCAGGCGATCGCTTACTTTTCAAAGCTGCCCATTCGGTCGGTTTAGATCGAGTTGTCAGTCAGTTACGTACTGAGTTTTCTTCTTAAATAAAATAATTAAAAGATAGTACTCCATGTCATAAGTTTTGATGGGTCGTAGCATAGGCGTCTCGCCTGTGCAGTCCGGTCAGGCGGGACGCCTAACCTACGGTTAATAATATATACCATCAGAATTAATGACATGAACTAATAGTGGTCTATGTCATTAGTTTTAATGGGTTAAGAAAAATCACAGAGGACAGGTTGTACATGGAGGAAGAAC
>JANNFJ010001236.1:0-1897 GCA_031379725.1 Calothrix sp. OTE_75_metabat_31 | reverse complement strand
ATTGATTTCAGCGTCAAAATCCATCGGCAAACACATGAAGCGTGGTTCGGTTGTGGTGTTTGAAAGCACTGTGGACCCTGGCACAACGGAAGACCGCTACTAAATATTTTCTGATTTCCAACTAGAATCATAACCGAGCTTTGCAATTGCTGGGGATTTTCCAGGGCCATTTTTATATGCTCAATATGTTCTGGTTTTAAGTGATTTGCAAAAGGCTCGTCGTTAATCAAGGTTCTATAGAGGCATTCTGAGCCGACTTTAATTACTATTGGACATTGATGCTTGTCTACTTTTGGGTCAATTATTTCGGAAGTTTCAATTTTAGAGAAGATTCTAGCCATAATGCTCTTTAAAATTTCCTTGTGGCCAGAATCGGGGACTAGGGGTGTATTAGTTTTAGAAATACCTTCAGACACTTTTGTATTCCTTTTATTTAATTCTCTAGTAAGATTACAACTTTAAACTGGGTCGCTCTGTTTGTGGATCATCATCAAGCTTTAATTCCTCAACTATATCTTTAAACTTTTGCAAGGCAGTCATGTCGCTATCGGTCGCCAATTTAGTGAAACCGTCGTTATTCAATATTTCCTTATGTCCTGCTTTGGCAGTAACTGTTATCTGCCCACTTTTGTGGTTAAAAAGGTAGTTTTTACTTTCGTAGTGTAAGTCCCCTTGCTCATTCTTCTGTCCAAGAATTTTTAATATACTATCCATATACTGAAGCAGTTTTATGCCTTCAATTGCCCGCTTGGCAGTATCAAAAGACTCCCCGATGATATTATCAATCCATCGATTAGAAATCAGATTTAGGGAATCTTTAATTACTTCTCTATCTTCCACATGAAACACCTTTTTATCATCAGCAAAAATAGCAATAAAGCCTTGCAATTGGTGAGGTTTTTCAAAAGCCGTTTTTATAAAGTCAAGCCTTACTTTAGCAAATCCATGCTTTGCGATTTGTTGGTCAATTTCAGGTGTAGAGCGTATAGACATTGCAATTGCAAAGCCAGCTGAATTTTCAGGGTTGTTGTAAAAAACTTTGTCAGCAATGCCTTCTATTAAATTATCGAAGGTTTTACTATCTTTTGGACTTAGAGACTGGTTGTCATCGTTTATGAAAATATTGGGCATGGCTTTTCTCCTGTAAGTTATCGTGTAAATTTGAGGTTACAACTCAGACATTTTGGCTTTAGCTACTTGTATTTGCTCTTTGCTTTGTAGGGGAAATAAACGCATCGCTTCCTCCTTGCGCTCCCTTAAATCTTGCTCCGTAACTTCTCTGAGATGGGATTGCTGGCAAAGTTGCTGTTGATACTCGTACCAGTATTTGATACTCTGGCTCTCTAACTCGTTTTGTACCTTTTGGGGTAAGTTGATTTGCTCTAGCAGGGGCAGGGAGGCTTCGTGCTTAGACTGAAACCCTGGGGAAATAATCACGGCTTTCCCTGGGGGCAAAGTATTAAATTGCGAGGGTTCAAACAGGGGACGCTTGCCGATGTCGCTTGAGTGGTTGATGCTTGATCCGCTTTTAACCCCAGTGGTTCTACTGCGGCGGTGGTTGCTAATTTCCTCTTCTCCTAAATACTTGCTGTATTTTTCAGCCGCTTCTCCGCTCCCTGCGTTAAAGAAAGCTTTGGTGACACAACCGCTAAAAATTGTGTCCGCAGTTTTATCCCCGTAAGCCTCCTGCAACTGGGATAAATTTTGCAGTCCCAAAATAGTGCAGAGTCCGTTTTCTCGCTTTTGATTGAGCCATGAGGGCAGGGACGGGAGGTAAATAGTAGGTAATTCATCGAGCGATAAAATCAGGGGAGTTGTTCTGGGTTTGGCGAGGTTGCGAGTAGCTAGTAGGTGCAGAACCGAAGCTACAAGGGGAGACACTACATCTCGTTTTTCG
>JANNFJ010001229.1:0-1577 GCA_031379725.1 Calothrix sp. OTE_75_metabat_31 | reverse complement strand
GTTGATAATTTAAGTGAAATATCAGACCCTGTAATCCTCCATGTAACACTTGACAACAAATTTCTGCACTACCTTGTTTTTTACGGTTATGATTTAAATAATAAAGCAATAATTGGCGACCCTGGAGTGGGTCTAATCCTATATTCAAAGGATGAATTAAATGAGGTTTGGCAAAGTAAGTCTTTACTAAAACTTATGCCCAATCAAAATTTTCAAAGAGTAAGTAATTCCAACAGGAAAAAGAGAGAGTGGTTTATCGATTTAATAAAAGATGACATTAATGTATTAATACTTGCACTAGTCATTGGAGTTTTTATTTCAATGCTGGGATTATCAACAGCAATTTTCTCACAAAAATTGATAGACGACATTTTACCCTCTAGCAATAAATATGACCTTCTCTTTGGATTGATAATTTTTACGATATTACTTTTAGCACGAGGCTTTCTCAATTTTTTACGAGGAGTATTTCTAATTCAACAGGCTGCGGATTTTAATAATCGGATCATTCAAATTTTTTATGGAATTTTGTTAAGGCTACCAAAATCGTTCTTCGATACACGAAAAATTGGTGAATTGATAGCTCGTATGAACGATACCAGACGGATACAATCCACGGTTAGCCTTATTTCTGGCAATATCATAATTGATTTTTTAATTGCTTTAATTTCCGTCTCATTCATTTTCATGTACTCAATTTCAATTGGTTTCGTAGTACTGGGTTGTATTCCTCTTTATATTCTTGTGCTATGGCTCTTCAGTAATAAAGTTGCAAATGCACAAAAATTGGTAATGAAAAGTTACGCAGATACTGAAAGCAACTACATTGATTCAATTCAAGGAATCTCTGTGATAAAGTCTGCAAACAAGGAATCACTCTTTGATAGCATTAATAGAGGTGTCTATGGAGATTTTCAAAAAAACATTTATCAACTTGGCAGGCTGAATATTAGCTTTGGTCTGTACGCAGAGCTATTAAGCTCACTGCTTATTGCCATCGTATTAGGTCTTTCATCATATATTGTACTTTCTAAATCAATGCAGGTTGGTGAAATGGTCGCGCTAATTTCTATTGCAAGCAGTGTATTCCCATCAATAAATCGTTTAGCAATCTCTAATATTCAAATCCAAGAAGCAAAAGTAGCTTTCGAGAGAATGTATGAATTCAAATCTATCGAACCTGAATATCAAGCGACCTCTACATCAACTGAAGAAGCTACTATTATATTGAAAGATGACTTTAATTTAATTGTCCAGAATGTCAAGTTTCGCTTTCCTGGCCGGAGTCTTATCCTAAAGAATGCAAACCTAAACTTGCAAAGAGGCGAGATGATTTCGCTTCTTGGAGAAAGTGGCTCAGGCAAAAGTACATTAATTCAAATCTTACAAAAGTTCTATAAACCAGAATCTGGAACTATTAATCTTGATGGCTGCAATATTGCCTCCATTCCGACAAAAATTCTGAGAAATTTTGTTGGAGTTGTCTCACAAGAAGTCAAAATATTTAATGGAAATCTTCTATACAACATTGCACTTAGCAAGGAGTATGATACTCTAGCATCTGCTATCCCATTTTG
>JANNFJ010001219.1:0-5266 GCA_031379725.1 Calothrix sp. OTE_75_metabat_31 | reverse complement strand
ATCATCTTATTGATTGGTGGGCTGTTTCTGGCAAATATTGCCTATTGGGAGGCTTATACCGTTGCGAATATCGTCAAACCCCTGGCCATCATCGGCGTTGGTTGGGTAGCATATTTATTAATTTTTCGCCACTCAAAACTCAAACTACCCCGCGAACTGGAAAAGTTTGAGCATCTAATTGGTGTAATGAGTTTAATTTTAATTCTGCTGTTTTGGAAGGGATTTGCATGGCTGGGCATCTAAATCTAATCTTACGACTGGTCATCTGGTTTTTGCTCACCGCCGATTTTGGCGTGACAAATATCATTATTGGTATAACTATTGCATTTCTATTACCGGGACGTTCCAAAGCGAAAGAAGCATTAAGCGATTGGGTGCGGGTGCTGGGTGAAATTGTAGTGGCAATTCCGCAGGCCTATATCGAGGCATTTGAAATCATCATCCGTCCGCATAATCACGAAGATATCAAGATGGAAGAAGTCAAACTGCGACGGACACCGGGTCTGATATTCCTGGATATATTCTTGATTACCTTTACGCCAAAAACCATTGTTGTGAAATATCACGAAGAAGGCTGGTACGAAGTCCACCGAGTACGACGCACGAAAAAAGCATGAATCTTAATTTGGTAATCATTGCCATGATTTTAGCCCTGCTCATACCCATTTATGAGGCTTGGCAAGATGATGACATTTGGCAAAAAATGTTAGCGTTGACGAGTATAGGAACCAAGACATCAATTATGGCCCTAGTTGTATCTGTTCTGCGTGATGATTGGATGATTGGTGTTGTCGGGGTAATTATCCTCAGTGTGGGCAATGCCGGATTGATGTTGTTAGCACATGTCCTCAAAAGAATGAACGATTTCGCAAATGAGTAATATTATCAACGTTCTTAGTTATACCTGCATTGGCATCGGAGTTTTCTTCTGGTTTTGGGGAACCTTTCCCTTACTCGGCAATCGCTCGGTGTTATTTAAGCTCCATAGCCTTTCTGTCGCCGATACCCTTGGCTCGATGATTATAATCGTTGGGCTGTTATTAAAGATACCTAGTAGATGGCCGATGCTTACCCTGGCCATCATCTGCTTGGCAATTTGGAATACAGTCATGGGGTATGTATTGGCTTACTGTTCCAGTAGTTCCAGTAGTGGGGGTAGTTATGAATGATAATAGCTATATCTATATCATAATTGCTCTGCTGCCCTTGGCTGCCTTTATGGTGGTCTCTCAGTCGAATCCCTACAATGCCCTGGTCATTCGCGGAATATTGGGAGCTTTGGCAGCATTGATATATACGATTTTGGGAGCGGCAGATGTTGCTTTGACCGAAGCATTGGTGGGTACTCTGCTGGCAATTACTCTTTATGCGATCGCAGTACGTTCATCACTGTTAATGCGTGTTGGGGTACTCCAAGACGAGTCCCAGAAGATAGATGATAATTTCCATTTTGAGAAATTGATGAATGAGTTACGGACAATCTTTGGCAAACGCTACATGCGTGTTGAAGTTGTTACCTACACAAATACGCAGGCATTGCATCGGGCATTAATGGAGAAAGAAGTCCATGCAACTTGTGCCCGACTGGAACAAACCGAGCTAGACGGGGCAATGCATGAACCCTATCACACTAAAATCAGAATCCAACGCATTTATGACATAATGCAAACCGAACTTTCGTCACCTGTAACCAGCCTAACCTATGTAAATTCACTCATATCCGAGGAGCAGTATAAATGAAATGGATATATATCGCAGCGGGCATTGCCTTATACATCAAAATGCTGATTATGCCAAATCCAGCCCCAGACTTCCCAGGTGTCTCTATCGTCGAAGCGGTTCTCAAAGATAGCGGCATACCCAATGTCGTTTCGGCTATCATTCTGAGGAATCGTTTATACGACACTATCTTCGAGGTGGTGGTATTTACGATTGCGATTATCGGAGCTAAATTTCTGCTGGCAAACGAAAGACCTTCCTGCACAATCTATCGTTTCACCGATCAACCATCCATTGTTTTAGCACGGTTAGGAGCCACAATTGCCGCGTTGGTGAGTATCGAACTAGCGATACGGGGGCACCTGACTCCAGGTGGTGGTTTTGCGGCTGGGGTAGCGGGTGGAACAGCAATTGGACTAATTGCGATTACCTCATCACCGGAGTGGATGGAAGACATCTACCAGCGGTGGCACGCTGCTATGTGGGAGAAAGTTTCGGTTCTTGTTTTCATTGTACTATCAGTCATAACCCTGGCTGGATTCGAGTTACCCCACGGAGAGTTGGGTGCGCTTTTCAGTGGGGGGGTTGTCCCTTTGCTCAATATCCTAGTTGCAGTCAAAGTCGCATTGGGTTCTTGGGCAGCAATTTTAATTTTTATTCGTTATCGGGGATTGTTGTGAGGTAAAGTAGCAGCAGTTAGCATTTCGTAGATGTTTAGGATTGGCTAACTATTTAAACAAGCCTGCTACTTCCCATCTTTTCCAAGGAAGCTATCTTCGATACCATGTCACAAGTCAAAATCTACGGATTAAAAGACTTTCTCAATCCAATTAAACAGCAACTTTCCGATGTCATTCATTCCTGCGTGATGGATGCATTACAATATCCAGCAGATAAACGCGCACATCGGTTTTTCCCTCTCGATAGTTCCGACTTTTTTTATCCCCAAGGACGCACCCAACGGTATACTATTGTTGAATTTAGTATGTTTCAAGGACGTAGCGTTGCAGCAAAGAAGCGGCAATAGAATGGCACATTTTTATAATGCATACCCTATGAAAGAATACTACTGCCAAACGACAGTAAAAGCTTTAGGCTTTACTGATAAAATGATTGCTGAGTATCTAAGCGAACCGGAACTTAAAAGAAACAGTCATTACCGAAGTGCCGCACCGATGAAGCTTTGGAAAATAGCGGAAGTTGACAAGGTTTGTGCTGAAATTAGAACAAAGTTGGATGCACAATTAGAACGTCGAAAAAAAGCAGCTTTAACCCGTACTGCTAACAAAGATATTAAGTTTCAAGCTTTAAAAGATTATTTAGATACTTACAGCTTTAATATCAGCAATCGTGAATTATTACAACTAATTTCAGTTTCTTATAAAACGAATGCGATTGATAAAAAGGTTTTTAAAAACTATGAGTTATTTTGTACCAATTTAGCAAAAGAAATAACTGAATCAGAAGTTTGTCAAGTTGAAGATACTCACCCCGAATACGATTCTACCTACTCGATAATTTATCCCCTAGTTCTAGCTGGTATTAAAGATAAACCTATATTAATGACTGCACTCGAAGCAATTCAAGCAGATATTGATGCTGCTGAGGAACAAGAAGCAAGAAAATTAGAGGTAGTACATCAGAAGCAAGAAGAAATTCTCAACTTTATCTTAGAAAACTTTGACTTAATTGCTTCCCGGATGAATATTGATACTAATAAATTAACGCAACCTCAAGGGAATAAACAGAAGCAGTGGAAAAACGCTGTCAATCAAAGTGCTTCCTATCTTCGTGCAGTATTTGACAAGACTTTGGTTCAAATTGAACCTCGTTTTCAAAGCTACCCGAAGCCGAAACTATCAAAAGAATTGAAAGATAAATTTAAAACCATTGCTAATCAACTTCTTAGTCGAAAATATGCTATTTAAACAATCGATTTACAAAACCGAAAAAGAACCACCAATATCAAAAAAGCTAAGAATAGTTAGAAAACTAATCTCAGCTTTTTCTATATGGACAGTACAGGACTCGAACCTGTGACAGCCTGCTTGTAAGGCAGGAGCTCTACCAACTGAGCTAACTGTCCGTTTCACTCACCAAAATTAATAGTAGCAAACTTTTTTCTATCGCGCTAGTGTTTTTGAAAATTTTTTTTGACGTAGGGGCAGAATTCCCCTGCCCTAATTCCATTCCCTTGCCCCTATAAGATACTGTTGGTCAATTCGTGAATGGTTAAACCTCTCACTCCAAAACCCTTTGTTTTACGTTATACCCGCCTCGGAATGTAATTCCAAGGCTAATAGCCCAAGTGCGTTGAAACGCACTTCAATCAAGAAATATGGAGATGATGGGTTAGACCCCTTATTAATTCGCCAACAGTATCCTATAGGAATATAAAATTTAATTAGTAAAATAGTTACTCCAATACTATACTTACTCAATACATGTACTAAATCCCATTATGCCTTCAGGTCGGACGCATGACCGCATAACTATGTGGGTTTTACCAATCGTCGTTGCGATTACCTTTTGGCAAACTCGCAACGGCAACTTAACCTTATTGGTTGCTATAGGTTTTATGTTAGGTGGGTTGCTGTTTGGCCCCGATTTGGATATTCACTCGGTACAGTACAAACGGTGGGGTTTTTTGCGGTGGATTTGGTTGCCGTATCAAAAAAAACTGCGACACCGTTCGTTTTTATCGCACGGGCCGGTCATTGGTACGACTTTGCGGATAGTTTATTTTACTCTCATAGTCAGTGTCATTGCGATTATTTTATTGCTCATTGCCCAGAAAGTCGGAAATGTTGCCTTAAGTTGGCAGGTTTTGGGTAATGAAATATTGAATGCTTTAGTATCCTACAAGTTGGAATTTCTAGCTTTGTTTTTGGGGCTGGAATTTGGTGCTATGAGTCATTATGTCAGCGATTGGACTGGTTCGGCTTATAAACGTTTTAAGAAGCAGGGTATTGGCGGTTTGTTAAAGAGTGGCAAAAAAGGTGGCAAAATTAAGAAGCGCAAACCCACTCGAACTAGTCGGACTGCTAAAAGGGGGCAGGTTTTACCCACAGTTATTAAAAAAGGAACCACGAAGGGCGCAAAGGTCACGAAGGAATAGAATAATTAAGTTTGAAAATGCAGGTTATGGAACAAAATATAGAAGTTTTAGAGGCTTTACAAAATTTGATTAATGTGGTGGCAAAATTGCGAAATCCGGATGGTGGTTGTCCTTGGGATTTAGCACAAACTCCCGAAACGCTGACACCTTATGTAATTGAAGAAGCTTATGAGGTTGTGGATGCGATTACCGAAGGGGATAAGAATGCGATCGCAGAGGAACTCGGCGATTTATTATTACAGGTAGTGTTGCAAGCCCAAATATTTAGCGAGTCTGGGGATTTTTCCCTAAAGGAAGTCGCATTGGGGATTTCGCAAAAGTTAATTCGTCGTCATCCTCATGTTTTTGGTGATGTGTCGGTACAGGGTATCGATGAGGTGCGGCAAAATTGGGAACAAATTAAGGCACTCGAAAAGGGTGAGTCGTTAG
>JANNFJ010001216.1:0-4853 GCA_031379725.1 Calothrix sp. OTE_75_metabat_31 | reverse complement strand
AAAAATTAATTGACAAAAAATAGCTTTCTTTCTAGCTCTATATAGGGCATTGCTAGGCTTGTTATTGCTGCCCAGTTTGCACAATCAAGGGTTTTTTATGCACTCAGGCTAAACAGCAACTAACTATAAGCGCGAGCAAGTGCCGTCAACACATTAATTTTGGGTACAAACCAGTGAGCGACCAGCAACCCCTTTTCAATCACCAGCAATCCTGTGCTTTGCACTGGCAAGAAATAGTGTTAGACATCTCGCAAACCAGTACCAGTATCGCGCTCAACAAACTTATCTGCTATTTGGACTACGCCCTGCAAGCGGGCGAACTCTCAGCCGAGCAAGCTTTAGAGGCTATGGCAGGTGAGAGAGAACAGCTTTTGAAGCTTCAATGCCAGCAGGAACGCAACGCTGCTTTAGTTGCTTTTGACGAAGTAGCTAAACTCAAGCGAACGGTCGCTTACGTGACAAGGGAGTTTGTACGCCGCGACTGCGGGGTTAGTGGAGCTATCCTGAGCGATGAGGATTGCGATCGCATAATTGCCAGAGTGCAGAGATTAACTATCGAAGGTAAGTTTGGGCACAGTGGCGTTTATTGGATCGCTAACGCCCTAGCTGCTAAAGGATTGATTCGACCGCAACTACCAGAGCGTACACCCAGAAATTAAAACCTTAAATCCGAGCTAGGACGCTTTCTTAGCTCGGAATATTTGTTCTACCTACCTGCACCTCTTCCTGTGCTGTCAGTTCAGCAACGGTGTGGTTTCTCCACTTTGTAAGTTGTCGAGGATTGTCTCATCGTCAATATTTCGGCTCTCGACTAGTTTATCATTTTTACCTTTACTTCTACTTAAATAATGGCTTTACAAAAAGATTAATTCCTAGTTAATCTTTAGTATCAATAATACACAATGTATCATAAAAAATGATAATAAGATATGACCGAAATCACCTTTATCACAGGCAATAAAACCAAATTCCAAATAGCTCAAGACGTTTTTGCAAGTAGGGGCGTAAACCTTATTCAAGAAAAACTAGAAGTACCTGAAATTCAAGCTTTCGAGAGTGAGGAAGTAGCTATTTTCTCCGCGAAATTCGCTGCTAATACCTTAAATAAACCGATAATTATTAATGATGTAGGCAATTATATCCCAAGCCTAAATGGTTTTCCTGGGGCTTTTATTAAGTATATCAACAAGTGGTTAACTGCTCAAGATATTTTGAAACTTATGGCTGATAAAACTGACCGCAGATTGATTGTCAAAGATATTATGGCTTATTGCGAGCCAAATTCTGAACCTATATTATTTGTTAATGAGAGAGTAGCCCAAATTATGGAACAGGAAAGCGGAGTTGGTACTTATGCTTTTGATTCGATTACTATTCATCAGGGATTTGAGAAAACTCAAGCCAATTATACTTTAGAAGAAATGGTGGCTTACTGGTCAAAGAATTTAGAGAATTACCATGAATGCGCTCAATTTGTGCAACAAAAATAATTCCCGCTATTTTTTAACGGGATATATTTTGTTTGATTTGATTATAAGGCTTATTAAGGCAAAGTTTTAACATTCTTTAATCTTGGATAAATAATAGCTTCCTTAATGTCGTCTCGACATAAAGCCCAAGTTACAAACCTTTCAAGTCCAATACCAAATCCAGATGTAGTTTGATAGCCGTCTAACCTGCGAAGGTTAATATACCACTCGTAACTTTCACTACTGACCTGCTGCCTTGCTAAGGACTGGTACATTTCTTCAACCTTATCCTGTCTTTGCCCTGCTCCAACAATCTCACCACCAAAGGAACCCTCAATTAAGCTTGGAAATATTAAATCCGCGTTGATTGTTTGGTTAGGATTAGTAAGATTCGGTTTTTGATAAAATGGTACTCGATCACGGTCGTAGCCTGTAATCCAAACTGGCAAATCAGTTTTTAAGATTTTCATTAGTTCTACTTCACCTTTAGCAGAAATATCACGCCCAGAGGAGGTAAAGTGGACTAGTTCGCTAAATCCATTATCCACTAGCATTTGTACAGCTTCATCAAAAGTAATTCTTGGAAATTCTTTGCTCTCACTAAGCTGTTTTAGCACTGATAATGACCTATCAGCATTCAAGCTGATTTTAGAAATTATATCTGGCATTGATAAAAGAGTTTGAGCCAGCTTCCTAATATAACCTTCAATCGTAGGCATTAAATCCTCTAGAGAGCCAAGTATTTCAGCCTCACAGTGGAAAAACTGATTAAGATGCCTTTTATCAGGGTCTTCACCTCGCATAGATGGCAAATAACAGTATACTTTATCCAAGCCATTCATCAGTAGTGGTTCAAAGCCAAATTGAGAAGAATCAGTTAGATAAGTCTGCAATTGCCCAAACTGAATCGAAACTGGTTCGGAATCAGACCCAGAACCCATCGGGGAAGAAATACTAGGAGTGAGCATAAAGAGGTCAATGTTTTTGGCATTTAGTTCAGTTCCAAAATAATAATCAGATACAGTTTTTATATAGTGGCGTAAAACCAGCAAAGCTTGATAATATTTAGCTTTAGTAAGTTCCTTATAGTGTTCGAGTGGTTCGTACTTGGGAAAGGTAAAATCTGCTTTAGAATCAGCGATTTTTTGATTATCAGCTTCAATTTGCGAAACTAGAAAATTAGGAATTATATTTTTTTCAATAGAATTTGTAGTCATAATAAGTATTTTTAAATTAGTCTTTCGTAAGAGAGAGTCTATAAATTGTTGTTTGTGGATAATTTAATTTTTAGATTTAAATTTAGTGTTCAATAATTCTCACTTTAGGAGCATTCTTATCGGCAATCATTTCCATCACACCACCAATTGGTAAGGTTGCAGTCGGGGTTGTGTGACCGAAGTTGGCATTAGCAATAATTGGTAAATCTTTCAGTTCCTGCTTTTCAGAGATAATTTTAGTTAGTAATTCTCTAGTCATCTTGGTATTTTTTTGGAAGCGACCAATTAAGATACCTTTCACACCGCTAAAATCTCTTTGGTGAATTAGGGATTGTAATTGCCTGTCGAATAACTGGGGATTAATTTCTTCATCTTCCTCCATCAAAAGAATTGTGTCTTCGAGCCTCGGCATATATTTTGTACCCTGCAAAGCACTAAGACAACGTGTATGCGCTCCTACCGTTTTACCAAGAGCGTGACCTTCATTTAAAACCCAGTAGCCCTCATTGGGAATCATTTCTCTGTTTTCTTGGTCTAAAAACCAAGCTTCATCACTCCAATCTTTGGACGGTTCTAAGAAGTAGGAATCCGTTTGCATTAGGCATTTTTCAAACATTTCCATCGAGTAATCAAAACCCTTGACCATACCCCAGCTTGAGTAGTGCGTACCAGTATAAGTTACCATACCAGTCATGGCTGTGATAGCATTACCAATGGCAGTAATATCAGAGAAACCACACAAGATTTTGGGGTTGTTTTTTATCAAGTTATAATCAATATAGGAAAGAAGTTGATTGGAATTATAACCACCAATAACAGTCAAAATGCCGTCAATATTAGGGTCGGCAAAGGCTTCGTGTAAATCTTCAATTCGAGACTGCACGGAAGAAGACATAAATTCATCTTTCTCATCAACGTGCTTACCAAAACTTAAATTGAAACCAAAATCGGTTAATCTTTTAGTAGCAATATCTTTAATTTCTTGAGATAGTAATCCCATACTGCGAGAAAGCGCAATAACTCTGATATTAGAACCTTTAGTTAGCTTTTTTGGTATAATAATTTTTTCTGACATATTTTAGTTAGTTTGGCTGTTTAATAAATTTAAAATTAATAAATCCTCTTTGGATAAACTCTGTTTATATCTAATTTCATTTGTGTAGGCGGTCAAGTATTCCATAATTAAGTCGCTTACAATAGTTTCTTTGGTTTCTTGTTTAAAATGCTTGACTTCAAAATCTCTCATCTTTACTCTTAACTGTTCAGTATCGAGTTCCAATTTCAAGCTGTGATAAAGCATAGATTTCAGATAAGTTTTCAAAATTCGGTTGCGATTATCAGAGCCAAAAGGTCGCAGTCCCTCTCGAAATAAAGTTGTACTAACTACAATCCCATCTTCCAATTTTCGCAAGCTAGCTTCATCCATCGTCTGGTTTTGCTCACGAGCAAATGGGTAATTATCCATTATGTGTTCTAAGTTGTTTATTTCTTTGAGAATGGTCGTTACGCCAAGGGCAAGTTCAACACCTAATTTCTGCTCTTCGGTTTCAATCACGATAATGTTACCAATATCGGCGTAAAGTCCAGTTGTTTGATTTTTAATAGCTAGATTGAAGTTGCGACCGCTAACACCTTCAATACCCAGTTTATGGCGATAGTAAGCTGGTGGTTTGGTATCTAGTTCTAAGGTAATTGTTTTATCAGCAGTATTAATACAAGCCTCTAATAAATCTTTGTCTTGGCTATTTACCAAAAGTTTTATTTCTTCAGTAGCAATCTTTAAACTACTACTCAAAAAGCTTAGGGAATCAGCTACGATTTTCTCTAATTGCTCGTATCTAACCATTGCTCCGACACTTGGGAAGTGTGAACCCCAATTAATCGGGCTTAAGTCGTCAATAGGTTTTTTGGTATTGTGGGTGCGAATACACTCCTGTTGCATAAAAATACCATTCTCTGGTAATTGCCCATTCATAAAGTAAGATTTAAAGACACTGATGTGTGAGCCGATAAATCTAACTGTTGGGTCAATGCCTGAACTAATTTTAACTGGCTCAATTTCTTGATACTGTGCCTCGCTAAAATGTACTTTGAAAGAATCAATTACTGATTCAATGCTTAATTCAGTACAATTTTCAGGTTTTTTCGGTTGTTGAAAGTAATTTTC
>JANNFJ010001183.1:0-2966 GCA_031379725.1 Calothrix sp. OTE_75_metabat_31 | reverse complement strand
CTGGTTTATCGATTATTTATTCCGGAAATCGTGGTATGACCAGGGTACATATCAAATGACCCACTTGGCTGATTATTTGCGGGCAGAACCGACGCAGCAGGTTTGTCGTCCTTCGCAATCGAGTTGGGGTTACAAAGGTTTTCACGAGTATTGGTTAAATGAAACTAATGCGTGGATTTACCCACATTTACACAAAGCGACTGAGCGGATGATTGAAATTTCTCAGTTAGAACCGGCTGATGAGTTAGAGGAACGAGCTATCAATCAAGCGGCGCGGGAGTTACTTTTAGCACAGAGTTCCGATTGGGCGTTTATTATGCGGACGGGGACAATGGTTCCTTATGCGGTGAGAAGGACGCGATCGCATTTGATGCGTTTCAATAAAATTTACGAAGATGTGAAAGTTAGCAAGGTTGACAGCGGTTGGTTGGAGAAGGTGGAGTTGATGGATAATATTTTCCCTAATATTAACTATCGCGCTTATCGTCCGTTGTAATATCTCTACTTCCCGAACCCTCCTTTTTGCTTCGTGTGGAGAGGGGGATTTAGTTAAAATAAATTAACTTGCGTGCCGAAAATCTATCAAGTCGAAAAAAGTTCCTCCCAAGAAAAATTTATTAGAACAAATTTCTAATACTGCGGATACAAGGTTTGTAAGAGCGAACATCATAGATTAATTAATAATCCGGATGCTCTATGTTCGATCGCAGCAACTCTTGAGGTTATGCGATCGCGCCACTACCTAAGTATAAAAAGTAACTGATTTTATCATGGCTAACAAAAGTAAGAAAAGCAATTCGACTCAGAATAAAGCAAAAGCTAATTCGCTGGCAAAGAAAAATGACGAATCCAAACAAGTATTAAGTTTCATTGACGTAGATGGACATCGTCCTGTTGACCCAAGCGATGTTGAGGTCGTAGATATTCTCAACATCGATGGTCAACGTCCTATTGCTAAAAGTGACATTCAATCGAACCAAACAATTGATGTAGACGGCCAGCGTCCGATAGCTAAGAGTGATACTCAAGAACGTGAGATGATTGCCATCGATGGTAATCGTCCAATCGACTCAAGCGATATTGAGGTAGTAGATACCCTCAATATCGACGGTCAACGTCCTATTGCTAAGAGTAATTTTAAAGTTACGGATACCTTTAATGTAGACGGTGAGCGTCCCATTGCTTCAAATAATTAAATTGTTCGGTCAAGTTTGAATAACAATGTTGCAGGCTTTAAAACCTAACCATTGATACAGGTTTTAAACCGAGGAATTAGTTAATCTCTAAAAATAATTAATACTAAAGTTAATGCAAATTTATTTTTGCACTGGCTTTTAGTATTAAAATTTTTAAGAAGGTGACAAATGACTAATTCAAACGATAATCAAGATATCAAAAAAATTCGAGATTTGATTAAAGATATTGATTGTGCAATGCTGACGACGATTGATAGCGAAGGAAAGTTACATAGTCGTCCAATGTCAACTAACCGCGAGGTAGAATTTAATGGGGATGTTTGGTTTTTTACCTACGCAAGTTCTTTGAAGGTCGATGAAATTAATCATCAGCATGAAGTCAATGTAAGTTATGCCGCACCAAATAAAAATAGCTATGTTTCGTTAACTGGAACAGCGCAAATAATTAGGGATAAAGATAAACTCAAAGAACTTTGGCAACCTCAGCTTAAAGCTTGGTTTCCTAAAGAACTCGACGAACCTGATATTGCATTGTTAAAGGTGAATGTTGAAAAAGCTGAATATTGGGATTCACCTTCGAGTATTGTCGCAAATGCCATTAGTTTGGTAAAAGCTGTGACAACGGGTAAAGCTGCAACTAATATTGGCGAACACGCTAAAGTTGATTTGAAATAAAGACCCCTGATCTGCTTAAAATATCCCGTAGGGGCACGACACGTCGTGCCCCGACAATATACGCTTCCGGCGACAATGCATCGTTTTCTTGCTATGGGTTTACAACCCGAATCTCATCATATTTAGCGCGGACTGCTTGAATATCTTGCCACATCATCCATTTTGGACTACCGCGATCGCGTGAGGGATTTCGTAATAAATAGGATGGGTGAAAAATTGGCATACATAATCTTCCTTCCCACTCAATCCACTTGCCACGAATGCTAGTCATTGTCCCTTGGTCGCCAATTAAGCCTTTGACGGCTGTCGCACCTGTCAAAAGGATGATTTTTGGATTAACAAGGCGAATTTGTTCAAAAATATAAGGCTTACAAGCTGCCATTTCCTTGGCTGTTGGAGTGCGGTTCTCAGGAGGTCGGCATTTGTTGATATTAGCAATGTATACATCTTTGTCCGTATCAAGTCGTACCGAAGCTAGAATTGTCTCTAGCAACTGCCCTGAACGTCCGACAAATGGCAAACCTGTTTCATCTTCATTTTGTCCTGGTGCTTCCCCAACAATCATAATGGGTGCTTCTAGGTTACCGCGTCCGATTACTGCATGAGTGCGGGTGTTTCCCAATTCACAACGGTGACACTGATTGCAATGCTGTGCTAATTCCACCATACCAGGATAAGTACCAAGAGGTATGGGAATTTTGGGGCTTGTGGGAATCAGATCGTTAACTTCTGGCTTGAGGCTTGATTCTTCTAACTCGAAAAGATTTAGTTGGTTATCGCTATTCATGAAATGTTGGATGAATGGCAGACACACCAGGTATCAAATTTTAGTTCAATTGCTTGTAGGTTGAACGAGTTTTAACCTACAGATTTGGCTGCGTTTACCTGGTTTGTACTGAATATTTATATTATTTTTATTTTATCAGTTCGATTGGTTAAAAATCAGTCATGATAAAAGCATTCACATTTAAAATAATGAGGGTAAGCAATGACAGATACCCCTCTTTTTGCTAACCGCATCCAAGCAGGTGAACGATTAGCTAAAGTTATTGATATAAATTTACAAAATCAAAATCTTTTTGCATCTGGAATCAA
>JANNFJ010001116.1:0-3414 GCA_031379725.1 Calothrix sp. OTE_75_metabat_31 | reverse complement strand
GTAAGAGAAGAAACCACTAATCGAAAGCTTATCGCTAGGTCGGAAAGCAATCGAAGCACCGTAGGAGTTACTCGAAGATCCACGGGTGGAATTCAAATCGTTGGCAGCCAATGTACCAACTACAGGTGTGTTTCTGAGAGTGGTAGCACCCGTTGTACTACCACGGACTGGCACTTGTCCATCACCATTAAATCCACCTGCATCGAACAAGGTGCTACCTGCACCGTGATAACCGTGAACGTAAGTTGCAGCTAATGCAATGCGATCGCCTAAGTTAAAGTTAAGCTGTCCTAATGCTGCGTAATTACCATTTAATAAACCTGTACCGCCGGAACCCGAACCAGGGTCGGCAGCTTCCGATGCCAAGTAACCAACGGTAATTGAGCTGGGTTTGAGAATACCACCGGAACCAGGTTTGCCCAAAGCGATATTTAATGCTGCACCTGCACCACCACCGATACGGTAAATGGGGTTCTCAGAAGCGAAGGTCGATAATGCACCATTACCACCATCGTAATCTTCAAAATAAGGGTTATTTGTGGCAGCATAGTCGCTATGAACACCACCAACAGCAGAAACGTACAATTGAGCAGGTCCGATGGGTACGTAGTAAGCCAACCAATCTAAGACAACACCATTACTAGTATTATTGCTTCCGATCATGTTGAAGGTTTGAGTACCTTCAAAAGTTCCGTTAGCACCACCGGGGACTCCAACGTCTAAACGTCTTGCGTTACCACTTGCTAAACGGGTGTGCAATACGTCCCGACCGGTAAAGCTGGTTTGCAAGTCTAAACGAATCCGGTTTTGGAGAACAGTGTTGTTTCTGTCCCCTGCGTTGTCACCGAAAGCATCGGTAACGGCAAAAATCGCTTCACCAACTAGCTTGGTTGTGGTGGAGAACTGGTTTGATTCCAATTCGGCTGTACGGGCTTCGAGTGAGTCTACACGACCGCGTAGGGTTGCAAGTTCGGCTGAAAATTCTTCTTGCAAGCGTTGCAATGTTGCTAAATCTTGCTTTGTCACCAAATCAGCGGTTGCGGTGGCAATCAATTCGTTAACGCGGTCTAAACAAGCGTTTAAACCAGCTGCAAATTCATAACGAGTTAAAGCACGATTACCGCGATAGGTTCCGTTGGGATAACCTGCGATACAACCGTAACGCTCAACCAACGATTGCAATGCTTGGAATGCCCAATCGGTTGGTTGTACGTCGGAGAATTGGGAAACCGATGTTACTTGCCCTTGGGAATTGGTGTTGTTCTTCCCTTCGTTGCTGTACTGGTTGACTTGATCTAAAACGTTACCACTAGGTTGTGCGGGTGTAGCTTGTGCCAACTCAACTGGCTTTTTAGCCGCTTCGATGGGGGTAACGGCTGTGAATACTTTGTTTGTGGAAGTATTTTTAAAAGTATTTGTAGAAGTTTCGCTTTGCGCTTCGAGTGCTGATACTTCTAGTTTTGCTGCTTCATTCGTTGTCGTGGTGGCATTGGAAGCTGCTATCGCAGACCCTGAGACGAGAATCGCGCTTAGAACCGCAGGACTCACCACTAATGATTTCCACAATATGTTAGACATGTTTTCTGTTCTCCTCACACCTTTTGTAGACATTTTTTTACTGCAACTAATGTTTCGTTAATGCTACTTGTTTACATAGACCTTTTTTTTGAGGGATTTGTGCCCCTCTCTACAATTCTAGTTTTAGCAAAGCTAATTACAAATTGCAGCCCGGTCAAAAATTTAAGCGATCAACTTATGCAAAAAAATTGCTCTATAACTAAGCATTATAAAACACTATTTTCGTCCTATGACAAGATATTAACGTTCACCCGACCAACTGTCACATATCCCAGGCTATATTACTTGAGTCAGAGTAAGGACTACAAAGACATTGCATTGGATGCGATGGTTGTGTAGCGGCTCTAACAATTATTTACGCAATAACCACAGGTAAAATCTTAAATATTTAAAGTTTGATGCGGGAGCCTTGTCCGTGCGTAATTGTGCATGAATTATTTTTGGCTGTGATGCTTCAAGAAATTACGCAAGCAAACACTCAATTTAATTGCGATATTATCCGAGCTAAATCAAAATCTTTTTGAGTTAACCCACCGGCATCATGGGTAGTTAAGTTTATTTTAACTTTGTTATAAGATATTTCGATGTCTGGATGATGTCCTGCCGACTCGGCTGGTTCCACAAGCCGATTCACAAATGCGATCGCTTCTAAAAAATCCTTAAATTTACGCTTTGACTCTAGTTGTGTCCCCGATACAGTCCAACCGTTAAGCGATTTTACCTGTTCTTGAATTTCTGTCTCACTTAGTAGCTGCGCCATATTCAAATATTTTTGGTGTCTTATTGTAAATATTGTAGGATAGGCATCCCGCCTGTCTATAAAATATTGTCGGATAGGTGTCCCGCCTGCTTATCAAATCTTGTAGGATAGGCGTCCCGCCTGTCTTACAATATTGAATGGATAGGCGAGACGCCTATCCTACGGAATTATTTGCTCTAAATCAAAACCAAAATCGCATCCCCAATTGTGAAGCGTAGGGATGCGATTACTGACTATTTATTTAATTTGATTAAAAATATCTATATAAAACTATCCGCTCTTATTTGAATCGGGAGACTCAATATAAGAGCGGTCTAGCGGGTCTTCAGGTTATAACCAGACTGCCGGATGAAACTCCAAGCTAATCTAGGCAATTGAGCTAACTTAGTCGAACAAGTTGACTAAGACTAACTTTAGAGAACAGCCCCGGCACACAGCCGGCTAACTATAACCTGATGACCCATGCGTATACTACTTTCTATCATGGGCATCACCTCCTTGTTGCCTAAGTGGACTTATTTTCAAAAAGTCAGAGCGTTTCCACTCCGGGTTTTTATTCCTGCTCTAAATATAACATATCGGTCTATTAGTTGGGCAACTTTCACCAAGAATATTTTCCACAATCTCAATAGATAGGTTTTAATTCTGACTTTTTCAAGATGGTCAGAATCCGGGTTTCTTTGAGAAACCCGGATTCTAGTCCTCACGACTTGCCAAAATTAATCAAAATTAATGACATGAACTACTCGCACAAAATAAAAAAACCCACCTATTGGCGGGTTTTTTTAACTAAAAAGAGATTATTAGTAAACTATTACAGTGCGTTACCGCGAGGTAGAACTTCCTCTGGGAATACGAACTTCTCATGGGGTTGATCTTGAGGAGCCATCCAAGCGCGGATACCCTCATTCAGTAAAACGTTCTTGGTATAGAATGTTTCAAATTCGGGGTCTTCTGCCGCACGCAATTCTTGCGATACGAAGTCATAAGCCCGTAAGTTTAATGCCAAGCCGACTACTCCAACTGCGCTCATCCATAGCCCGGTTACGGGTACGAACAGCATGAAGAAGTGCAAC
>JANNFJ010001088.1:0-5628 GCA_031379725.1 Calothrix sp. OTE_75_metabat_31 | reverse complement strand
CTAAAAAATATTATGACAGTAGATTTACGTAAATTTTTTCAAGCTACAAATCCAAGCAAAACATTGGTTTTAGAGAATATAGAAGACCGGAAATACTACATAGATTTTTCTTCGGTGCGAGGAGGGAAAATCATCAAGGAGTTACGTGATAATATCACCTTCTTCTCGCCTAATGAACCGACTTGTATGCTATTCACCGGGCATATTGGCTGCGGTAAATCGACAGAATTACTACGATTAAAATTAGAATTGCAAGAAGAAAACTTTCATGTTGTCTATTTTGAATCAAGTCAAGATTTAGAAATGGCAGATGTAGATATTGGTGATTTCCTACTGGCAATTGCACGCAGGGTTAGCCAAAGTTTAGCAGATATTAGTTTAGCTGAACCCCTTAAACTTAAAGAATTGTTGCAGGGTGCTTGGCGGGTTTTGAATTCCGAAGTTACAGGAGTAAAGGCAAAGATTCCCGTAATTGGAGATTTCGGGTTTACTTCTGAAAAAGAAAAGTTTTCTCTAGCTTTTGGAATTGGAGAAATTACAACTCGAACTAAAAGCGATGCGACTTTACGGGAAAAACTCAATCAATATCTGGGTCCGCAAAAAACCAAGCTACTAGAAGCAATCAATAGTGAATTGATAGAACCTGCGATCGCAAAACTAAAACAATCTGGTAAAGAAGGACTTGTAGTTATAGTTGATAATCTTGACCGCATTGACAGCCGTCCAAAACCTTGGGGTCGTCCGCAACAGGAGTATTTATTTATTGACCAAAGCGAGTATTTAACCAAGTTACATTGTCATTTGGTCTATACAATGCCGCTAGCGTTAAAGTTTTCCAACGACTACAACAATCTGACGCAGCGTTTTCCCGAAGACCCCAAGGTGTTGCCAATGGTACCAGTTCAATTGCTGGATGGCAGCGAGTTTAAGCCAGGAATGGCATTGTTACGGCAGATGGTACTGGCACGGGCTTTTCCAGAACTGTCTATCCAAGAGCGTTGTGACAAAATTACTGAGATTTTTGACAGTCACGAAAGTTTAGACCGCTTGTGTCAAGTCAGTGGCGGTCACGTGCGCGATTTACTTAGATTGTTGAATAATTGGATACAACGGCAGCGGGAAATACCTTTACGACGGGAAACTTTAGAAGCATTGATTCGAGTGCGTCGTAACGAAATGACGATGCAGATATCAGATGAAGAATGGGAATTGCTACGTCAGGTACAAAAACGCAAAAAAGTTGGTGGAGATAGAGATTATCAAGCACTTGTTCACAGCCGCTTGGTATTTGAATACCGTAACGATACTGGGGAATCGTGGTTTGATGTCAATCCCATTTTGGCAGAAGCTGAAGAGTTAGCCACGTAGGGGCGGGGTTCCCCCGCCCATAATTGCCCCCCGCCCATAATTGCCCGCCCGCGCATTATTGCCCCCCACCCATTATTAATTAAGGGTGTTTCCTCATTATTGATTAAAGAAGTAGGGAGGTAGAGGACTGGAAAATTAAAGAAAAATAACGGAAGGAGGAGTTATTTATGAATGATGAATCGAAAAAATTAGAAGAGTTAAGGGGTATCACAGAGGTCGATTATATTTGTTTATCTCCTGCCACTTGCCCAATAACGGGTGAGAAGACCCCGCCCCTACCCCCCTCATTAGAAGAACTTATTTGGACTTTGGAAGCATCGCAGGGTGAATTTAGATTAATTTTGGCAAGGTGTAACTATATTCGATTGCGATCGCGTCTTGTCAAAGACATCCAAAATCTGACTCATCTCAACATCGAGATTATCAATCTCAAAAAGACCGATATTGCATTGTATCAAAAAGTAGCAGCGCTTGCTGATTTGCACAAAGATGCGGTGATGGTGTTGGGTTTGGAGTCGCTGCAAGACTTAGCGCAATTACTTAGCACTACAAACCAAGTTCGGGAAGAATTTCGGAAAAATTTTCCTTTCCCATTGGTGCTGTGGGTGACAGATGAAGTACTGGGAAAACTTGTGCGGTTAGCGAGTGATTTTGAAAGCTGGGCAACTACGGTCGAGTTTACTATTGCTACCGATGAATTAATTCAAAACTTAGAAGATGATACCAATGCAATTTTTGCGATCGCACTCGCATCGGACACATATTCCATCGGTTGGCAAATGGGGTATTTACGACGACGTGAAATCATTCGCTTTTATCAAGACCTACAGTTTCAACAATATCAACTCGAACCCAGTCTTGAAGCTAGTGTAAACTTTGTACAGGGACAAGAGGCATACTTACAAAATCACACTGATATTGCTTTAGCATACTACGAACAAAGTCTAGAATATTGGCAAAAAGAAGGGGAAAGGAAAAGTGATTCTTTTATTTCCCCAACCTCTACCACTCCCTTAACTGCGTATTTAATAACGGGCGGGGAAACCCCGCCCCTACCGACTCCCCCTCTCTTCCAACATCCCAAATTACGTGCAGGAATTTTATTTTTCTATATTGGTTTATGCTACTTTCAAAAAGCTGAATTGCATCGGACGGATTCACGTAAGTACTTACTCGAAGCTAGACAGTATTTTAAAAATTGCATAAGTACTTTTACTGAGTCGAATCGTCCGAATTTAATTGCTAAATTTATCAATCCCTTGGGTGAAGTATTACAACGCCTAGAAGCGTGGGACGAATTGCAACTCCTTGCAAAAGATGCTTTAAACCTACAGCAACTCTATGGTAACCCGATGCGAGTGGCACGTGCTTACGGTTTTTTTGCAGAAATTGCCATCAATAAGCGTCAATGGATACAAGCAAAACACCATGCTTACCAAGCATTACATCATATTGTCAAAAACCAGACCGACAAACAGCAATATCAAAGCTTGTATTTATTGTTACTTGCTCAAGCCGAACAAAACTTAGACCAAACCCAGCGTGCAGTTCAACATCTTCAACAAGCACGGGATATAGGCAACCAAGACAACCCACAACAATATATTCGGATTTTACAATTATTGCGATCGCAATACTTACGACAAAACCGCTATCTTGAAGCTTTCCGCACCAAGTTAGAAATCCGTTCTATTGAACAGCAGTATGGATTTCGTGCATTTATCGGTGCTGGTAAAATCCAACCTCGCAGACAAGCTAAATTTGTATCAACACAAATTATTGAAACACTGCAAACGAACTCGTTGCAACAGACAATTGCCCCGGAAATCACCGCATCGGGGCGACAACGGGACATAGACAGATTAATTGAAAGAATTGCACGTCCCGATCATAAACTCATCATTATTCACGGTTATTCTGGAGTTGGGAAAACTTCACTTGTACAAGCAGGATTAATTCCCACCTTAGAACAAAAAACAATCGGGATTCAAAAATTTCGACCTATACTTATACGCTTTTATACTAGCTGGATAAACGAACTAGGTAAATCATTAACAAATGCATTAAAATCATCAAATCCCCAGATTCCGACACATTTAGATTCACGAAAAAGTATTCTGAATTTTTTACAAGAACTTAGCGATCGCAACTCGCGGATAATTTTGATATTTGACCAATTTGAAGAATTTTTCTTTGTTTATAAAACAGCTTTACAACGGCAGGACTTTTTTAATTTTTTAGACGAATGTCTGAGTATTTTAGGCATAAAAGTTATTCTCTCATTACGAGAAGATTATCTGCATTATTTACTCGAATGCAATCGCATACCTAATTTAAATATTATGAGTAATGATATTTTGAGTAAGAATATTCTTTACCAACTTGGTAATTTTGCCTCAGATGATGCCAAATCTTTAATCGAAAAATTAACACAGAATTCTAACAGCTATTTAGAATCCAGATTAGTCACGCAATTAGTAAAAGATTTAGCTGCAAAATTTGGTGAAGTTCGACCCATTGAATTACAAATAGTCGGCGCACAATTGCAAACTGAAGATATTACAACCTTAGCAAAATATCAACAACAAGGACCAAAGGAAGAATTAGTTAAACGCTACTTGCTGGAAGTCGTTGAAGACTGCGGTGCAGAAAATCAGCAAATAGCCGAAATTATTTTATATTTACTCACAAATAAAAAAGGTATTCGTCCCTTAAAAACTCGCATGGAAATCGAACGCGATTTACAGTTATTAAATATGGGTGAAGAATTAGACGAAAAACAACAAAATAATAAGTTAGATTTGATTTTGCAAATTTTTGTAGAATCGGGAATTGTCGTTTTAATCCCAGATAATCCCGACGATTGCTATCAACTAGTTCACGATTATTTAGCTGCATTTATCCAGAAGCAACAGCAACCCAAACTAACAGATTTAATTATTAAAATTAATCAAGAACGCCGACAAATTAAAATTAGCGAAGAACAACTCAATCGTGTTTATAAACTAACACTAATTAGCGCAAGTGGAGCTATTATTGGATTAATCGGTTTCATCATTAGTATTTTTGCATTTATATCTTGATTAACTAAATAAGTGGGTGGGAAAAATTAGCGTATAATACAAAAGTTATCCTTTGTGCCCTACCCTGCGGGAACGCGTTCGCGGAGCGAGTCCTTTTAGGACTCAGCGCGTATGTGTTCTTTGCGGATCAAAAAAAATATTATATTTACTAACCACAAAGAACACCAAGGTAGGACAATGAAAATCAAATTGAGCCAGAATATTACAGTGTAAAATGTCACGTCCACAACGAAGCAAACTTTGTCATTTTTGCAACAAAGAAGCAACAGTACTTTATCGAGTTAAATACGAAGACAAAGGAGATTGGATTTTTGTATGTTCAGAATGCTGGCAAACAATTAGTCAAGACAATCCATATTACATATATGGAGGGACTTGGAAAGCACAAAAAATGAAGTAATATCGCAATTACCAAGCGCTTGTGTGGTACAGATGTAGGGGCGCAAGGCATTGCGCCCTTATCTTGGTGTAAAATGGCTGTACCTCAGTAGGTTGAGAAACGCTATATACGAATTAGTAGAACTTACGTATGAATCATGCAATTCTGTACCACAGAGGCACAGAGGAGCCAGTTGCGTGCGGGGGTTCCCCCCGTTGAGTAATCTGGCGTTGGGGTTCCCCCCGTTGTAGCGTCTGGCGTGACACAGAGTAAATAGGGGTTTGGGAGAGTTTTTGCGTAAGTCCGAATTAGAAAAGACTTATTTACAGCATTTTTGATCTAATTAGACCACAGACAGTAACCCCTCTTGCGCCTGGTGCGACTCTACGTGAGAAAAATGATGTAGTTCATTTACTTTAAAATAGCTGTAATAAACAATGATGTAGAGAATGCTAGATATAACGTCTCTACATCAGAATTTTAAGTAAGCCCTAAAAAATTAGATTTTTTAGATTTCGACTATGGCTTTTTGGCTGCTACAGTTGCTTCGACTTTTACTGTTTTGACACCTTGGAACTTGTACTCTTTAATTGCAGGTTCAATTTTCTTCAGAGTTTCTGCATTCGGTACAGTACCCTTAACTGTTACTACACCATTTGCCTCTGTAACATCAAGTTTGCTACCTGGGAATTTTTCTTCAAGACGATTTTTAACAATAGTCTTAACTCCACCTGTGGCATTTGCTACTTTATTTTTAGCGTTATTAGCTGCTGTGCCGGTTTTTTGTGCTGCTGTTTG
>JANNFJ010001070.1:0-3612 GCA_031379725.1 Calothrix sp. OTE_75_metabat_31 | reverse complement strand
AGAAATGGTGTTACCAGAAACATTAGCCCGCAACTCAGAACTACCAATTACATTCGCGTAAATACCGTTAGTTCTTGAGCGGTCGATAGTATTACCAGATATAGTGATTTGTGGCTTGGCACTATCACTTGACTCTAGAACAACACCACTCGCCATGTTGCTGATTGTGTTACCTGAAATTGTTGTGTTCGCTTGGGCAGTATCAAAAGTACGAGACGCAATACCTTCTCTGGATGTTGAAGTTCCGTTGATAGTGTTGCCACGAGCAATCGATGTCAGGTTAGCAGTTTCGCTAGCCCGTAAGCTAATACCAGTTCTAGTTGTGCTAATCGAGTTATTTTCAACAGTAGCAGTACCTTGAGCAGTGCCCGACAAACTAACCGCAACACCGTTGTTGTTGGTAATAGTGTTGTTAGCAATACCTAAAGCTACCGTGCCTCTACTGTTAAGTACGCGAATCGCATTTTCACTGTTATTAACGCCACTATCTTTGATAGTATTGTTGTTGATAGCAACATTGCCTGTAACTTCAGACAAGTCAATTGCTTCTCTACGAGCATTGCTGACTAGGTTATTGGTAATGCGAACATTGCTGATACCGCTAGCAACAATACCCCGTGCATCAGCATTTGTGGGAACTCCAGGTACAGTAAAGGCAGGGGAGGTTGTGGGAATTCTAATGTCAAAACCAGACAAAGCAGTATTGCTGCTGAGTCTTACTAATCCATTACCCGCGATCGCAGGTGTTCCTGTCAGCACTGGGAACAAACCGCTACCAGAACCAGGTAATCTAACGCTGCCAGCTTCAACTGTGCTGACTGTTTGTACAGAACCGCTAGATAGTAATTGTACTCCTGCGGGAACAGTTAAAGTATTGGCCAACGTTATACTTGGCGCACCATTCACATAAACAATGTTACCAGAACCAGCTGATGTGACTGCGCTTGCTAGGCTGCCAGTACCAAGAGGAGCTTCGGCAGTACCAGTACCAGTTCCACCTGCGGCTACTTGGACAACTCTTAGTGCTTGAACTTGACCTGTAACAGGATTGACGATAGTTGCAGCCTGCGAGAAATCGGTTTGAACATCTCTAGCTACAGGTATAATAGCCTGACGTTCTGTAAAGTCCGCCATCCGTGCAATCAGACGCTCTTGGTCTGTCTTGGCTCGACTCGCACCGCTACCGGGGAAAGTGAATCCAATTGTAAACAGCGCTGAAGTGTTAAATAGCGAGTCATTTTGTACTGTGATATTCAGGTTCAAAGCATCAGTGGGGTTAGCCGCTAATCTTGCTTTCCACCCGAAAGTATCCTCAACGTTATCACCAGCAAGATAATATCCACCCGCATAAGCGCGGATGTCGCCACTACCAAGTCGAGTTAAACGAGTACCAATTTCCGCGTCTATTCCATGCATCGCAACTTCATATCGGCGCTGCAAGAATAAATTTGTTCCGGAGAAAACAGCACCACCCGTGTAACTATTGTTCATCGGTTGGCGACCATTATCTACAGGTAGATAAGCATTCGTGCGGAAATCCCAGTCTCCCAAGCTTTCAAAACCTAATCCCAACTGGTTAAAAGCATTTGACCCGGTATTGCGTTTATCAAAAGAAACGTAAGTACCGATGACACGCTTGCCGCTATCGCTGAGGATGCGATGTCCCAATACTAGATTTCCCGATACGTAATCTTTGTCATCTAATAGCAGTCGTCCTTCTAAGAAAGTTACATTCTTACCAGGATTTTGTAACAGAGGCACAAAACCTTCAAAACTGGTAAATGCATCATAACCAGATCCTTTGGTGTTGTACCGCACGCCTAAGCGGGGGCTGAATGAAGGAAATGTTTCAGCAGCTACTTCTGAATTTGTCTCATTTCCTGTCGGATTAGTCTGTGCAAATGCTGGAGAGCTAAATGTTAGCAGCAGCAATCCACACGCCGATAAAAGTTGCGTTAACTTGCTCACTGATAGTCCTCTTTAATAGTATGTAGTTACACCAGTGGATGTGTAATTAAGACAACATAGTTCTGTATTGACACACAGAATCTACCGTTTTAATCTTAAAGAGAAACGAACAGACTATTATGGGCAAATTAAATCTGTTCAATTAATAAAGCTTATTAATAATTTATTGTAATAATGAAATAATATTAAATACTTATTAATTAGAGAAAATCTTTATTTATCAAGCCTTTACGCCTTTTATTAGTTAGCAATAATACTAGAAACCTGCATTAGAACCTATGTTACAATTCCAGCGTTTATTTTCAATATATTATGATAATCATAATCATTGAGTTTTGAAAGTGATACCAATTCTTTTTGAAGCTGCATAGAATTTGACCCCACCCCTTAATCCCCTCCCCGCGCTTCGTGGAGGGGAAAATCTGGTTCCCTCCCCGCTTGCAGGGAGGGTTAGGGTGGGGTTCAATATTTATGCAGCTTCATATTAAACTGGTATAAATTTGGTTGCAGTTCTTTGAACTACACAAAAATAGGGCACAGCAATATTGAATGTGCCCCTACTGTCATAAATTTTGAGCTTCTGTGAGGATTAGTGTCTGGGTTTATAAAAATTATCAGAACTGCAACTACCTTTATTTGAATTCGGTAAACTCAAATACATCATAGTTACCACCGCGCAAAACTGACTCGGTGTGTTTGCCTTGAAACCGCTTACCATAGGTTTGCTCTATAACTCCCCAAACTGCACCAAGTGTAAAAGTACATTTGCGGTCTGAACCTTGAGGTTCGCCTGCCGAACATAGGGTTTCGCTGGTGTAAACTTTGATAATGTCGCCTTCTGTAATGATTTTCTCAATGGTACACAAGCGCGTACCATCTTTCCCCAAAGCGTGACCGAGTTTATGGCTGATGTCATCGAGGGAAAAGTTTGCGCCAGTTAAACCTAAGTCTTGCGCGAGTTTTCGACCACGACTGCGACCCGCTGTAGTCAATGCGATCGCAGTGGCTTTATCTCCCAGGGCATCTTCCATACCGACGATTGCAGCTTTAAAACAAATTATGCTGCTGAACTCTCCCAATGTTGGACGTTCCATTGACAATTCTCCTTAAATACGTACTAGTAAAATGATTGAAAATTTGGATTAAGCCAATAAAGGGGCTAGTTTGGTAACTACCCGTTTGATTTCTAGAAATAAAATACCTTGTTTAACTCCCGAACCTGCCAGCACGAGTAGTACAGCGTCAGCACCGCAACTGACCAAAACGCCGTAGCCTTTTTCACCTTCAACAACAATACGTTCAACGGTTCCCCGTGCAAGTTCGCGCCCGATACGTTCACCCAACGAAAGCATCGATGCAGACATTGCAGCGGTACGTTCTTCGTCCATTCCTCCTGGAAGTACCGAGGCTAAAGCTAATCCGTCGGGACTGACCAAAGCCGCACCTTGTACGTCAGATGCACCGGTAACGAAGTTTTGCAATTCGCTTTGCAACATTGAAATGTTAATCATGATTTTTTCCTCTGAAAATTTAAAAAGTGGGGAGTGGGAATTAGGGAATGGGGCAATGGATACCAATGACCAATGACCAATAACAAATGACAAATGACAAATGACCAATGACCAATGACCAATGACCAATGAC
>JANNFJ010000392.1:0-5843 GCA_031379725.1 Calothrix sp. OTE_75_metabat_31 | reverse complement strand
ATCACCTTTTTGTGCAGCTTCGCTCACCATTTGTTGAACTTCGGGCGAAGCTTTAGCGGTTTCGATAAATGCGCGTTTGCTAAAATTTTTGATTGAACTTTGCTCGATTTTACCCTCTTCAAGCAACGTGTCAGCACTGTTGGCGAGTTGAATCCAGCTATAAGCTTGACTTTTGCTAATTTCGCGTTCTTTAAGCCAATTGAGAAACCCCGTACCGCGTCCATCACCGCCAATTTTTTCCCGGTCACGGATCGCACGCAGAATTCGACCCCGCCAAATTTCGGTTTGTAAATCGAAGCGATCGCATACCTGCCAAGCAACATCGAGTTGTTGTTGAAATTCTAATTCCGGAATTGCCTCATCTTCGGGGTCGGGAAGTTCAAAATCTAAATCTACAGGCTGTTGCAGAGCATCAGCCAAATCATTCATATTATCGGTGGATTGCACGGTCACACGGGTACTAGTTCAGCAATCGGATTATTATTACACAATCTGGGGACAAGGAAATAAGGGTGTGGGTAGGGGCGGGTTTACCAGTATCCTTAAATTATTAAACAATAATATCGGTTAACCCGCCCGTACAGCAGATGAGAGAATTAGCAATTTATACCGGCAGCTAAAATTCCCAGGATTTTATTTACATCTTTAAGATAATACTCACTCAAATCGATTGCTATGGCATTTCCTTCTAATTTTAAAAATTGCCAAACACTTCCAGTTGTAACGGTTCCATAAATAACTGGATTTTGGGCACCTGCTTTTTCATTAAATATCTTTGCGGCAATCATTTCTGCCATACATTGTCCCAATCCAGCCGGAATATTTTCTTTTTTGGCTTCGACGATAATAATTACAGGTGATGTGACAATTAACCGCTCTTGAGAACGAGTAATAATAAAATCACAAATACCATTTAATCCTTTTGCCTGGTCAACATTGAACTCGACACCCGAAAATAAATTTATCTCATCATTTAATTGTCGCCTCAAATCTAACAAAATTGGCGAAATAATCATTTCCGAGCGAGCTTTTTCGCTATTACTCGCAACTGCAATTGGTATATTATATTGAAGGATATCTTTCAATAATTGACTAGCTTCTATATCGGGAACATTGCCAAAAATATCAGTAGCTTCAATCATACTAATTTCAAAATTACGCTTCACTTTCTCTAGTGTAAAATCGCTATATGACATTGCGGTGTTAGGTGTAGGTTAAGTATTTGTGGCGATGACATTGATGGTTTTTAGACTGATGTAAAAACACAGCAATTAATACTCAAAGCGTCTCTTCATAATCAGTTTTAACTAATGTCACATCTTCATAAATAGCAGCGATATCGCACCGAAAATCAACAGTAGTAAACTCTACTTCTTCACCTTCTAGAAAAGAATGTAATTCCCAACGCCCCTTTTCATTGCGACGAAAAACATCAATATTCATTGTGTCTTGAGAAACTAACACATATTCCTGTAAAGAAGGGGAACGACGATAATCTTGAAATTTTATACCTCTATCTTTGGCTTCAGTACTGTCTGATAATATTTCAATAATTAAGCACGAATGCGATTTTGAGTATTCAGAGTCTCTATCTTGTGCATCGCAAGTTACCATTACATCTGGGTAATAGTAACGGCTTCTCCTTTGTATTTGCGCTTTCATATCCGCCATATATACGCGACAACCGCTACCCCGCAGATGATTTCGTAGCAGCATATATAAGTTTCCAGTGACGGTAACGTGGGCATCGCTTGCCCCAGCCGTTGCGTAAACTTCACCATCTATGTACTCGTGTTTTATTTCGCTTCTTTTCTCACCTTCTAAATACTCTTCGGGAGAAATATACTCTTGAGGTGCTGTAACCATAATGAAATGGTACTCAGAAAACTGGCAGCTTTTATTATAAAATCATTCTATGGCAATCTTATGCGACCATACCCAGATATCCTATTTTTTGCAGGATGCAAAGGCGCAAATAGCCCCACCCTTTACGACCATCCGCGATATGCCTCCGGCACGAACCGCGCGATCACAATCAACCTCTGGTGCAATACCCCAAAGTGGTTGCCAAGGGCATCGCAAACTAAATCGATATTAAGGTACTTCTGATTTTATAAATATCCCACGGTCGGGGCGCAAGGCATTGCGCCCCTACAGAAATATGCATATTTGGCAATAGATATTTTTTGGTATTTCATTACTAATATTTACAAAATCTAAAACTGCATAAGTAGCTAAGTCTCAGAAATAGATGTAATTACGGTTTCTAATAAAGCTAAAAATTCATTTTTATAAGGAAGTTCTAGAAAATTAGAATATCCCAACAATAGATCGCCCGATTATATCATTCGTAAGGGCAGGGGAAAAAGCGCCCCTACAATTTGGAACAATTTATTTCTTGGTGTTCCCGTTCATTCAACTAATTATCTAAATACCAACAACCATGAATAAGAAATCTTTCGCGCTTTTATTTACTGGAATCCTCAGTGCAACAACATTGGCTATCTCAGTCCAAGCACAATCCAAAGAAACCGTTACACCCAAATTCATCAGTTCCGAACAAGCAGGTGAACTGAAATTAACAGGTGATAATAAACCCTTCATTCCTGCTGGTTTGGGACAGTCAGCAAAACCGAATGAAGGTGGTGTCAGGGGAATTCCCACTGGACTTGATAACCGCATCCCAATGTTAAGCCGCAAGTACCCCTGGTCGGCAATTGGTCGAGTACAAGGAACTACATCTGATGCCAAAAGTTACCATTGTACTGGTAGTTTAATTGCTGATAATCTAGTTTTGACTAATGCCCACTGCGTTATCGACCCCGAAACTGGGGAATTTAGTAAAACAATTCAGTTTATGCCCAATGTCATTGATAAGAATTTTCAAGACATTGCGGAGGTTGAACAGGTTATTTATGGTACTGATTTTAAGCAAACTAGCAAAATTACTCCCAACGACTGGGCAATCATGAAAATTAACCAGCCTCTCGGACGCAAATACGGTCATCTGGGTTGGAAATCAATACCGACTGCAACGCTTGTTAAAAATCCAAAAAGTTTATTTTTCGTAGGTTATTCCAAAGATTTCCCAACCCAAAAGTATCAAGATTATTTCCGTGGGGGTCGGGGATGGACTGCAAGTTATGAAGCTGGATGCAGTATTGTCAAAGAAGAAGAGGGTTTTCTTTTACATGATTGTGCCACTGCTGGGGGTTCTTCGGGTGGTGCAATTATTGCGGCTATTAATGGTCAGCCTTATATTGTGGCTTTGAATAATGCAGAATTTAAAAATACCAGCACTGGACAGGATATTATCAATACTGCGGTCAAAGTTTCGACTATTGAACAGGCTTTGAATAAATAATAGTTGTAAAAATGTTCCAGACGCGATATATCGCGTCTGGAACATCTTTTCTACTAGATGTTTAATAAACCTTATTTTGCATTGGCATTTAATGGACAAGCGACAGATGTTTCACCCGTCCAATCGGTAAAGGTATTTTCATCCTTGTAATGACGGGGTGTTTGCAGCATTAATCGCCAAGCTTTACCAGCATCCAGAATATAATTGCAGCGACCGGGATAGTGTTTTTGAATCAAGTCCTGCACCATTGGATAGTAATCGGAGTTCAAGCTGGGAAAAATATGATGTTCGACGTGGTAAGAAAAATTTAGATGCAACACATCAAAGAATTTAGGTACTCTGAGTGAAAGACTATTAACCAGAGGGTCGTTAACGCTGGTCATGCAACAAAGCATGTGGTTGGTATAAATATAGAACATTACACCTGCATAACCAATGGCAATTGGTAAGAAATAGCTCAGTATTAGCTTGATAGGATTAAATCGTAGGTATGTGATGATACTTAAATGCAAAGCAAGTACAGCGAGAAATTCTAGTGCGATCACTCGTCGTTCTTTAGTACTAACCTTAAAAGCAGCAGGCACATAATCTGCATCTTTACCATTAAATAACAGTACCGATGTGAGATTCCGAAATGCATGAACTCCCCAAGCACTCGTCATCCCAATTGCTAACCAGAATGGGTTAACCGTTTCGGAAGGTACAAACAGGTTTTGAATCCATTTACCCCAGGTTTTCGGTTGTTGATGCAGGTAATTGCGGTCGGGGTCTTCGAGAGAATTTGTGTTACTGTGATGAACCCGATTGTGAACATTCTTCCATAGGGTTGGTGGCATCCATAACATGGATAATCCCAATAAAGTGACAACACGCAGTAAATAGGGATTCTTTATCATTCCTGTATGCATCAAATCATGGGTGGTAAATAGTAGAATGATGATACTATTTCCCATGATTAGGGTCAGGGGCAAGTAAAGCCATAAAAGATATACAGACCATAGATTCAGATGAGAAGCAATTCCCCAACCCAATACTAAAATTGTTAAATTAATTAACAAAATTAAAACCTTGCTGCGGTCTGGGTGAAAAGCCTCTGGTGGCAAAAGTGGACGCAATTTTTTTGCGTATTCGGCTTGAGGGATAAGCAGTTGATTTTCAACAAGATTCATGAATTAACGTGAATGAAAAAGGAATGAAGCGAGGTTATTATTTGCCGCTATTAAACCATCAAAAACTTTGCTGTGAAAAGCTGATACAAGAAATCTTACTTTTACCCGTTTACAAAGGAATTGTTATAGAATCCACAAAATAGATAATCTTATACCAAGTGAGGTTATAGGTATCATTTCGGTTCGGCAGTTGTACCAAATAAAGTAAAGGTCAATTGGTACAGTAGAAGCCTACTACATACAAATTTTCGGTGAGAACCTGCATTCTTATTTTCAAAACGCTTGCACAGTAAAGTTTTTAGCCGTTGTGTCGCAATAAACATTAGCCTTGTTGATTTTACCCATTTAGTCGAAATTTAGCAACTCATTTTTGGCAGATTTAATCATCTGCGAAAGGTTAAACCCTCAGATGTGCCGAATATGCCGTAGGGGCAGTTAGGTATCGTGCCTTTACAATACCGTGGGACAATAAAAATCGTTCAATAGGGGCAATATTCTTAAATTCTCAACAGTATCTTAAAAAAAGATAAGTTTGTAAGACAGGCGAGACGCCTATCCTACGAGATTTCTCCTTGAATCTTTTATTGAAATACATTTAATAAAAATAATTTTGGTTCGCAAATACCTTAATTGCACGCTAGCGTTAAAAAACATCAGTAAAATTAATGTAAGACGCTATTACTTTTTCCTTGACAAAAATTTTATTGTGTGCTAAAAATTTGCGAATAATTATTTAATATGAACAAGGTAGATTATTTACGAATTAGTTTAATTGACCGCTGCAACTTCCGTTGTCAATACTGTATGCCGGAAGGGGCAGAGTTGGATTATATTCTCAAGCAAAATTTATTAACCAATCAGGAATTACTCACCCTCATCAAAGATGTTTTTATCCCGGTTGGGTTCAGCAACTTCCGGTTAACTGGTGGTGAACCGTTATTGCGTCGTGGTGTAGTGGAATTAGTCGAACAAATTGCTTCACTTCCCGAAACGCAAGATTTATCAATGACGACCAACGGCTTTTTACTTGCACCACTGGCACAAAGTCTCTATGATGCGGGTTTAAAACGGATTAATATTAGTTTGGATTCTTTGGATTCAGATATATTTGACCAAATTATCGGTAATCGCGGTCGCTCTCGATGGCAAAATGTCTGGGATGGTATTCAAGCTGCCTATAATGTTGGTTTTGACCCGTTGAAGTTGAATGTAGTGGTAATTCCCGGTGTCAACGACCATGAAATTTTAGATTTAGCTGCACTCACCATCGATAAACAATGGCATGTCAGATTTATTGAGTTTATGCCAAT
>JANNFJ010001038.1:0-8550 GCA_031379725.1 Calothrix sp. OTE_75_metabat_31 | reverse complement strand
TCAGCGACGACGCACTGCGCGACTTCCTTGGCAAAGTAGGTCAAAATCAAATCTGCACCCGCTCGCTTCATGCTGAGTAAAGTCTCTAAAATTACCTTTTGCTCATCAATCCAACCATTTTGAGCAGCCGCTTTAATCATGGCGTACTCGCCACTAACGTTGTAAGCAGCTACGGGAACATTAGTATAATCTTTGACTTGGCGAATAATATCTAGATATGCCAAAGCTGGTTTAACCATAACAATATCTGCACCCTCGGCAATATCGAGTGCAACTTCTCTAATGGCTTCCCTAGCATTTGCTGCATCCATTTGATAGGTTTTCTTATCACCAAATTTTGGTGCAGAATCTAAAGCATCGCGGAATGGCCCGTAGTAGGCAGAAGCATATTTAGCCGAGTATGCCATAATCCGCGTATTAATGTAGCCTGCTGCATCTAAAGCTTGACGAATTGCCCCGACTCTACCATCCATCATGTCAGAAGGTGCGACCATATCCGAACCAGCTTCGGCTTGAGAAAGTGCCATTTTTACCAAAACTTCCACGGTCGGGTCATTTAAAATTACCCCATTTTCATCAACAATGCCGTCATGACCGTGGGTAGTAAATGGGTCAAGGGCAACATCGGTAATTACGAGTATTCCCGGTATAGCTTGCTTGATGGCTTTAACTGTGCGCTGCACTAACCCAGATGGGTTGTAGCTTTCGCTACCGATGTCGTTTTTTTCGCTTTCGGGAATGACGGGAAATAATGCAACAGCACCAATTCCCAAACTATATATTTGTGCAATTTCCGCTAAAAGCAAGTCTAAAGTGAATCGGTAGTATCCCGGCATTGAAGAAATTTCTACCTTCTGTTCGTTACCTGACATTACAAACATAGGATAAATTAGGTCATCGACAGTTAACATATTTTCCTGTACCATTTGACGCAGGGTTTCGGTACGACGTAAACGACGGGGACGGCTAGTTATGGTATCAGAAGTTGACATATTTTTCTTGTCAATCGAAATAATTGTGTTTTTAAACGGGGTGATATCCTGAATTTGTGTCGTAGTTTAAGTTGTATTAATAGTCCATGTCATTAATCTTGATGGGTTGTTCGTAGTTGTACTACCCTACAAAAACGAAACTACGAACCCATCCCAACTAATGACATAAACCACTAGCTTTATTTTTAGCTAATCCAAAACCCTTACTTATTCCATAGCGTACAGTCTTAAACTCAACTTGGTTTGAATTGGGATTATAGGTGGTGTAAGTCGCTTCACCCGGTTTTCGTCCCACATTTCCCACTCCAATTACTTGACGTGGGTTAACGATATTGAAGGTTCGAGAAGAAACAGTATTATCGAGGGTTGTAATCCCAGAGGTTACGGAACCTGCTTTTAACTCGTACTGAAAAGTTAAACCAGAACGTCCGCAGAAAAAATTATTTGCTTCCATCCGTGATAGTCGGTCTAACATTTGAATAGGTTCGGTATTGTCCGTAAGTTCTTCACTGACAGAAACCGTGGAACCGTGGATTAACAAGCAATCCAAATCAAAAAAGCCCAAATCTAGCGTACTTAACCATCGGACAGTTTCCCGTGGAACGCATTCCCACAGCAATTTAACCGTATCTCCCCCGTATTTCTCCATTAATTCAGTTGGTTCGCTAGTGCCACTCAAACCATGCAAAATAAAACATTGTTGTTCCCACCATCCTTTACAAACTAACGGTTGTAACTCCCCACTTCGGGGTTTACGCACACGTTCTACAAGTTGTTCCGATTCTTGTGTTGGCCCGACCAAATCCCCAAGAATATATAAAACCTCAATATTACGACGCTGTAATTTAATATCAGCAATTACAGCTTCATAAGCCGCTAAATTACCTTCGATTCCGCTTAAAATTGCCCACATATTCAGTTTGATTTTAGATTTTGGATGGAGAGTAGGGATAAAGACTATATCTGTCAAGGTAAATGCATCAAGAAATATTCTTACTTTGTGTCCTAGCCTGCGGCAAGCCGCTGCGCGTCTATGTGGTTAAAAAAACTTCTTTTTGAACCACATACGCGCCCCGCGTTCTCGCAGGGTAGGGCACGAAGGGAAGAAAATTCCCGAATTACCTCGTACAAACATGGGTAGGGTCATCAGCACGTTCTGCAAATTCTACCCCACGGGCTAAACGCCAAGCAAAAATCGGAGGTAAACCTGTTTCAATAATTGCCTCACAAGTTTTCTTATAATCGTAAGCAACTTCCCGCAGTGTCACTGCTTGGGTATCTGTGTCGTAAATCACGTAAGTTGCATTAGGTCGTCCGTGTCGCGGTTCACCGACTGACCCGACATTGACAATCTTCTTCAATGGTGCAGTAAAGCTTCTTTCTCGCGTTTCTTTATTCTCATCTCTAACGCGCACTTGTAGGCTAACTGCATCCAATGTACGGACGTAGGGTACATGTGTATGCCCGCAAAAAAGTACATCTGCACCTGTGGAAAGTACTCGCTCTAAAGCTATAAATCCATCGATTTCTGGTAGCAAATATTCGTGGTTGCTGTGGGGACTACCGTGGACAAATGCCATATTCCCTTCGCGGAAAGTATGAGGCAATTTAGCAAGAAATTCACGGTTTTCTGAATGAATTTCTTTGTTTGTCCAGTCGTGAGCCAATTTCCCCCGTTTTTCTGCCAAAACCGAAGGAAAACTACAGTCGCACGAGTTCAAACCTTCCACCACATCTTCATCCCAACAACCAGCAACGGTGGGAATATCCAAAGCCCGAATTTGTGCTACGACTGCATTGGGATAGGGTCCGTATCCGACTAAATCTCCAAGACAGAATACTTTTTCACACAAGTGTTTATCGATGTCTGATAAAACTGCGTTGAATGCTTCATAATTGCCGTGGATGCACGACATAACTGCTATTTTCATGCTTCTACTTCCATTATTTATTGTCTAACTTGCTGTTGATATTGCTCAATCATTGCATCGGGTAAACAGCAATCTTCTAGAGTTTCCTTCAAAGCTGTTTCGTCAAATTCCCCCACCACTTCTAAACCGCTAAAACGTTTTGGTCTACCATCTAAATGACGCGGTAAATCTAGTTCCATAAAAGGGGTCGGTGGTATACCCAGGGTAAAATCTCCATAAAGTGACCTTCCATCTGCGACATCAAAAATTCCTTTAGCACGAGTTACGCTACCGTAAGCACCTTGACTAACTTCATACCAAAACTCATATAAGCTATTTTCATCTATAACTTGACCAGTCATAGGGACGCGCCATAGTTGTTTGTGAACCACATTAGTGTCAGCATTAGCACCTTTTATCACCTCGTTAGCCCAAGTATGGTACTCTGAATCTGTCATTTTGGGAGGTAATACAGCTACTTTTTTATAATTTAGACCGTATAAAACTCGCTCTATACTATGATTTTCTAAGTAAAATCCTTGCTCGATTAAGGCAACCTCAGCAGATTCCAAAAGCTTGAAAAATTCAGCTTCTTGTCCATCGCTAAAAACCTTGAGAAAAGGAAATTCAGCCACTAACCGTTTTTGGTCGATTGGTACATTTCCCACCCCCGGACTAAAATATAATACGCTTTCTGATGAGACATTACTCATTAAACTTAACTGTTGGTGAATCCAGGTTGTTTTCCCAGAACCAGCCATTCCAGCAACGACGATGATTTTTGAGACATTCATATTTTGAGATTTCGAGCAATTAATGGTGGTAGCCTTGCATGTACATGAGTATCGCACTTTGGCAATAATATAAAGTTGATGTCATAGCAATAATAATAATCGTTATTATATAACTAAATAATATAATACATTTTGTCTAAAATCGAAAATATGAGCAGTACTGGCTTAACCGCTCGATTAACTCCCTACCAAGAGCAGATACTCAAAACTCTAGAAGTGTTTGATAGTGCAATTTCTGCCCAAGATTTGCATATTCAACTACGTTCTACGTACAAAGTGCTGGGATTGGCTACTGTTTATCGTGGTCTGGAAGTGTTGAAATTGCGCGGATTGGTACAAAGCCGTACTTCTATCAAAGGTGAATTTTTGTACAGTTTGGTTCAAAAACACCAGCACTACGTTACTTGTTTGCGATGCAGCAAATCAATTACTGTTGATGCTTGTCCGGTTTGTGAACTCGAAGCCGAATTAGAACAAAAGCTTTCGTTTAAGGTCTTTTATCATACTTTAGAGTTTTTTGGTTTGTGCGTGTTTTGTCAAACAACAGATGCTTGAGCATTCCTCTAGGGGAAATAGAGACGTTACATGTCTTGATGTAAAAACGTTACATGTAATACCATTATATGAAGATGCACATTATTAGCCTGCGCTACCGCAGGCTTTGTTCCGATTAGACCCAGGCTTACAGCCTGGGTCGGTTTATGCAGCTTCACATAAAATTGGTATAACGTCCCTACATCCTGCACCACGAAATCGTCAAATTAAGAATGAAAACCTGGACTGTGACGGATTAAGTTCATAAATTCTCCACGAGTGCGTTCATCTTCTGAAAACACACCTCGCATTGCACTTGTGACAGTCCAAGAACCTGGTTTCTGTACACCACGCATGACCATACACATGTGGGTTGCTTCTATGACTACTGCCACACCTTGAGGTTTGAGTAAACCTTGCAATGCATCAGCTATTTGCAATGTCAATCTTTCTTGCACTTGTAAACGTTGTGCGTACATTTCACAAATACGAGCAATTTTTGATAACCCGATGACTTTTCCATTGGGAATATAAGCGACATGAGCGCGACCAATTATGGGTAATATATGGTGTTCGCAAGAGCTAAAAATATCGATATCTCTAATCAAAACCATTTCGTTTGCATCTTCTGTGAAGATTGCACCATTTAGTAGTTCATCTAGAGATTGATGATAACCCTTGGTGAGAAATTGTAAAGCTTTCATTACCCTTTTTGGAGTATCTCTTAAGCCTTCCCTATCTGGGTCTTCTCCTAACCCAATTAACAAAGTTCGCACAGCCTGCATCATTTCTGCTTCTGTGACTTTCTGTTTTTGCTGAGTCTTGATAGACGCAATCATTTGTTCCGCAGGATTGGACTCCGGGCGATAAGATAAAGTCATTTTGTTGTTTTAATGGTTATTGGTTGTGATGAGTTACTGGTTAAGTACTTGTTAGAATATCCCAATTAAAAAAATATCCAAAAAAACTTGTAGGATAGGCATCAATACTGCAATGGATAGAAATTGAAAAGGAACCTACCCCCGATAAATTGGGGGGCTAAAAGCCTTATTAAGTCCCCCAATGAATACGGGGGATTTAGGGGGATAGATCCTAGCAAAAAACCAAAACCTACGCAGTATTGGGATAGGCATCTCGCCTGTCAGTATATTGTAAGACAGGCGAGACGCCTATCTTACGGTTTTCTTGGGTGACTATTAGTTATTTTTCTTTCTAACTTAAATACTTAACATATCTTAATTATACCAAACATTCGTTTAGTAAAGCATGAATTTTATTGGTATCTAAATGTTTGCCAATAAAAACAACTTCATTTTTTGGAGCTTTTTTCCATTCCGAAGCATCTAATTGATAGCGAGGTCCACTGAGTTGAAAAATATGTCGTAGTGGACTATCGCTAAACCACAAAATACCCTTTGCTCGAAATACATTTTTTGGCATTTTCTCAGTCAGGAAATTGTCAAATTTATTAACATCAAATGGTTTATCTATTTGGAAAGATACTGATATAAACCCATCATTCGCTAAGTGTTCGGAATGATGACCGTGGTCATGATGTTCGTGATGATTGTGATTGTGAGCGTGGTCATGATGGTCATGATGTCCGTGATGCTCGTTGTGAGCGTGGTTATTGTGTTCGTGATGCTCGTTGTGAGCATGGTTATTATGTTCGTGATGCTCGTGGTTATGTTCTTCTGTGGCAGGAGTATATAAATCTTGAGGAGTTAGCCCCACACCGAGAATTAATGGTAATGCAACTTTTCCATAGGTACTATGGAGAATTTTTGCATTTGCTTTGACATCATGAACAAAATCTTCTAATTCTTGAAGTTTTTCTGGTGTCGCAAGGTCAGTTTTATTGAGAATAACAATATCCCCGTAGGTAATTTGTTTAAATGCTGCTTCACTTTGAAAATGTTCTGCATCGAAGGACTCAGCATCAACTACAGTCAAAATAGAATCAACATTAGTAAAATCTCTAAGTTCTGTTCCCAAGAAAGTCAAAATAATTGGTAGCGGGTCAGCAACACCTGTGGTTTCAATCACCATATAATCGATACGGTCTTCACGTTCTAAGACTCGATAAACAGCATCAACTAATCCATCATTGATGGTGCAGCAAATACAGCCATTACTTAATTCCACCATATCTTCATCGGTAGAAACCAGTAATTGACTATCAATATTAATATCGCCAAATTCGTTGACAAGGACAGCAACTTTCAAATCTTGTTTATTCTCAAGAATTTGATTGAGTAATGTAGTTTTGCCACTACCCAAAAATCCTGTGATGATAGTCACAGGCATTCCCATCTTAGGGATATCAAGTACTAACAAATCGGTTTGTTTGTTGGTTGTTGTGTAAGTCATATTTTATCCTTGATTAATTCAGAGAATGTTCGTGAAATTGTACAAGAGATGAAAAAAAATATCCAGCGAACCGACAGGTCGCTACGCTATCGTATAAATTAAACAATTATTTAATTGCCGGATTCAAGCAATAACTTATTTGATTGAAAATCAAGTTTCTGGAGGGGGTGGAATCCGTGCTAAAATTCCTTTTCGTAAGATTTCGGGTCGTGACTGTCGTGGCACAATACCGTTAGTATTTGCATAGTATTGCTCGCATAGTTGTAGAATTGCTTCAGCACTTTCAAGAGGTGATAAATCCCCAAACATGAGGCTAGCTTTGTTTGGTGCGGTAAAAGCAACAGCACAAGGTCGTTTACAAGCACTTAAACAATCCAATTCTTGAACCACAAAGTCAGATTTTAATGACCATTTTTCATATAGTTTTAATAATTCGTTAAATAAATACTTACCACCTCTTTCTCCCATATAGTTACGTTGAGTTGGAGAAAAGTAACAAGATTTGCAAACAAATAAAGCATGTTTAGCCATATTCCTTCCACCCTAAAAAATTATAAAGAATTTTTATTGTCAATTGCTTGTTGCATCATCTGTTGCAAATCAGTAAGATTAATCCCTCCTAAATCACCTTTCTTCCTTGTCCTAATACTTAAACTTTCACTTTCAACTTCTTTCTTTCCCACCACAGCAACAACCGGAATTTTCTCTAACTCTGCTGTGCGAATTATTTTACCTAAACGTTCTCCACTATTATCAATTTCTGCCCGAAAACCAGCTTTTTTCAAAGTATTTACTACTGATAAAGCATAAGGAAGTACTTCTTCAGTCACAGGTAACAATCGTACTTGTACTGGTGCAAGCCATAAGGGAAAATCTCCTGCATAATTTTCAATCAAAATTCCAAAAAAACGTTCTAAAGAACCAAAAATTGCTCGATGAATCATGATTGGTCGTTTTCTAACGCCATCAGATGCAACATATTCCATATCAAAGCGTTCGGGTAAGTTAAAATCTACTTGAATGGTGGAACATTGCCACAAACGACCGATTGCATCTTTGATTTTAATATCAATTTTCGGACCGTAGAAAGCCCCACCACCTTCATCAACAATATAATTCCAACCCTTGGCATTTAATGCTTCAATTAAGGCGTTTGTTGCTAATTCCCAAACTTCATCTTGTCCCACCGACTTGGCTGGACGAGTAGAAAGATTGACCTCGTAATCAGTAAATCCAAAATCAGATAAAATTTGCTCCGTGAGATTTAAAACTCTTAAAATTTCATCTGCTATTTGGTCGGGTAAACAAAAAACGTGAGCATCATCTTGGGTAAAGCCTCGCACCCGCATTAACCCATGCAATGCACCCGAACGTTCGTAGCGGTAAACTGTTCCCAACTCTGCCCAACGTAGGGGTAATTCTCGGTAAGAATGCAGTTCATTTTTATAAGTTAAAACATGAAATGGACAGTTCATCGGCTTAATTTGATAAGCTTGATTTTCTATTGACATCGAGTCAAACATACTTTCTCGATAAAAATCAAAATGTCCCGATGTTTTCCATAAATCTAAATTGGCTACATGGGGCGTGTAGAGTAATTCGTAGCCTGATTCTAGATGCGCTTTACGCCAATAATCTTCGATTATATAACGAATTTTAGCCCCCCGTGGATGCCAAAATACTAAACCACCACCAGCTGAGTCTTGAATGCTAAAAAGTTTTAATTCCTGTCCTAGCTTACGATGGTCGCGTTTGAGTGCTTCTTCTTTTTGCTTTAGGTATGCTTCTAATTGTGCGGGTGTTTCCCAAGCTGTCCCATAGATACGTTGTAACACAGGTTTGGTTTCATCCCCACGCCAATATGCACCCGCAATACTTTCCAACGCAAAACCATCTGGGTTAATTTCACCTGTAAAGTTAACATGGGGGCCAGCACACAAATCCCACCAG